>JBOHCZ010000241.1:0-5618 GCA_050699195.1 Streptomycetales bacterium | reverse complement strand
GCGGCGGCCACGGGCTCGCCGCGTCCCTGTCGGCGCTGCGGCGGGTCACCGACCGGCTCACGGCGATCGTCACGGTCGCCGACGACGGCGGCTCGAGCGGCCGGCTGCGCGAGGAGTTCGGTGTCCTCCCGCCGGGAGACCTGCGGATGGCGTTGGCGGCGCTGTGCGGCGACGACGAGTGGGGCCGGACCTGGAGCCGGGTGGTCCAGCATCGGTTCCGCAGCTCCGGCGAGCTTCATGGGCACGCGCTGGGCAACCTGCTCATCGTCGCCCTGTGGGAGCTGCTCGGCGCGCACGTTCCGGCGCTCGACTGGGTGGGCCGGCTGCTCGGCGCGCAGGGCCGGGTGCTGCCCATGGCGGCGGTGCCCCTGGAGATCCAGGCCACGGTGCGCGGGGCCGACCCCGCGAGGCCCACGGAGGTCACGACCGTGCGCGGGCAGGTGCCGGCCGCCGCCACCGGCGGGACCGTCCTCGGAGTGTCCCTGCTGCCGGAGGACCCGCCGGCCGTTCCCGAGGCTGTGACAGCCGTACGTGAGGCTGACTGGATCGTCTTCGGCCCCGGCTCGTGGTTCACGAGCGTGCTCCCTCACCTGCTGGTCCCCGAGCTGGCGCGGGCCCTCGTCGAGGCGAGGGCACGGAGGCTGGTGGCCCTCAACCTCGCCCCTCAGCCGGGCGAGACCTCGGGGTACTCACCCGAGCAGCACCTGGAGGTGCTGCAGGAGCACGCCCCCGACCTCATGCTCGACGTCGTACTCGCCGACCCCGACACGGTGCAGGACGGCGACGGCTTGGAGAAGGCGGCGGCCGCGTTGGACGCGGTTCCGGTGTTCGCCCGGGTGGCGCAGGGCGACGGCACGCCGCGCCACGACCCCGTTCGGCTCGCCGCCGCGTACAGCCACGTTTTCGCGCGGACAGTTGGTCGAGGGAGGATCGATCCATGGCAATGACGGCGGCGGTCAAGGACGAGCTGAGCCGGCTTCCCGTGACCCGGCCGTGCTGTCGCAAGGCGGAGGTTTCCGCGATCCTCAGGTTCGCCGGGGGCCTGCACATCGTCAGCGGGCGGATCGTGGTGGAGGCCGAGATCGACACCGGTGTGGTGGCCCGCCGGCTGCGCCGCGACATCGCCGAGGTCTTCGGCCACGGCTCGGACATCGCCGTGATGGCGCCCGGCGGGCTGCGCCGGGGGAGCCGCTACATCGTGCGTGTGGCGGCCGACGGTGAGGCGCTGGCGCGCCAGACCGGGCTGCTCGACGGCCGGGGGCGCCCGGTGCGCGGCCTCCCGCCACAGGTCGTGTCAGGCGCCACGTGCGATGCCGAGGCCGCGTGGCGCGGGGCGTTCCTCGCACACGGCTCGCTGACCGAACCGGGACGCTCGTCGTCCCTCGAGATCACCTGCCCCGGGGCGGAGTCCGCGCTCGCACTGGTGGGCGCCGCCAGGCGGATGGGCATCGCCGCGAAGGCCCGCGAGGTTCGCGGCATCGACCGTGTCGTGGTACGCGACGGTGACGCCATCGGGGCGCTGTTGACCAGGCTCGGCGCCCACCAGAGCGTCCTGACCTGGGAGGAGCGTCGGGTGCGCCGCGAGGTGCGGGCGACGGCGAACCGGCTCGCGAACTTCGACGACGCGAACCTACGCCGGTCCGCCCGTGCCGCGGTCGCCGCGGGGGCGCGGGTCGAGCGGGCCCTCGAGATCCTGGGCGACGAGGTGCCACAGCACCTGGCGTGCGCCGGCCGGCTACGTCTCGAGCACCGCCAGGCCAGCCTCGAGGAGCTGGGGGCGCTCGCCGACCCGCCGCTGACCAAGGACGCCATCGCCGGCCGTATCCGGCGGCTCCTCGCGATGGCCGACAAGCGAGCGGACGAGCGGGGTCTCCAGAGCACCGACGCCAACCTCACACCCGAGATGCTCGTCTAACTCGGGTGGCCCGAATCAACCGCCCGGCCGTCCCGTGGAGTGAGCACCCCGTGCCGGCTCGTCACCGGGTTGGGTAGTGTCGGGGCTGGTGGGGTAGAGGACCGCCGCCCGCGAGAGCGGCGCATCAGCGACGAGGGGATTCGCTCTGTGACGATCCGGGTAGGCGTCAACGGCTTCGGCCGCATCGGACGCAACTTCTTCCGCGCTGCCCTCGAGCAGGGGGCTGACATCGAGGTCGTGGCGTTCAACGACATCGGTGACACCGCGACGATCGCGCACCTGCTCAGGTACGACTCGATTCTCGGCCGCCTCGGCCGCGAGGTGACCGAGGACGGCGAGTCGATCACGGTCGGCGGCCACACGATCAGGGCGTTCTTCGGCAGGGCACCCGGCGAGGTGCCCTGGGGGGACCTCGGGGCTGACGTCGTGGTCGAGGCGACCGGGAAGTTCACCAGCCGCAAGGACGCCGAGAAGCACCTCGGCGCGGGAGCGAAGAAGGTGCTCATCTCGGCGCCGGCGAAGGACGAGGACATCACGGTCGTCCTGGGCGTCAACGACGGCGACTACGACCCGGCGCGACACTCGATCATCTCCAACGCGTCCTGCACGACGAACTGCCTCGCGCCGATGGCCAAGGTGCTGCACGACACGTTCGGCATCCAGCGGGGGCTCATGACGACGATCCACGCCTACACGCAGGACCAGAACCTCCAGGACGGCCCCCACAAGGACCTGCGCCGCGCCCGGGCGGCCGGCATCAACATCGTCCCCACGAGCACCGGCGCCGCGAAGGCCATCGGCCTGGTGCTGCCCGAGCTCAACGGCAAGCTGGACGGCTACGCGCTGCGGGTCCCGGTGATCACCGGCTCAGCCACCGACCTGACCGTGACCGTGGGTCGCGAGACGTCTGCCGAGGAGGTCAACGCCGCGGTCAAGGCCGCCGCCCAAGGCCCCCTCAAGGGCGTCCTCACTTACACCGAGGACCCCATCGTCTCCACCGATGTCGTCAACGATCCCTCCTCGTGCCTGTTCGACGCGGGGCTGACCAAGGTCATCGGCGATCAGGTCAAGGTCGTGGGCTGGTACGACAACGAGTGGGGGTACTCCAACCGGCTCGTGGACGCCGTCCAGCTCGTCGGCGCGCGGCTGTAGATGAAGACCATCGACGACCTCCAGGTCGCCGGACGCCGAGTGCTCGTCCGAGCCGACCTCAACGTACCGATGGCGAGCCCGCAGGAAAGCAGCGCAGGCGGGCGGCGCATCGCCGACGACGGCCGGATCCGGGCCAGCCTGCCGACCATCCGGGCGCTCGTCGAGCGGGGGGCGCGCGTGCTGGTCTGCGCGCATCTCGGCCGGCCTGCCGGGAGGCCGGTGCCGGATTGCTCGCTGGCTCCCGTGGCCCGGCGTCTCGGGGAGCTGCTCGGCCGGCCGGTCGCCTTCGCGACCGACACCGTCGGGGAGAGCGCCAGGGCCGTCGCGGCCGGGCTCGCCGACGGCGACGTGGGCCTGCTCGAGAACCTGCGTTTCGACGAGCGTGAGACGAGTAAGGACGATGCCGAGCGGGCGGCGTTCGCCGACGAGCTGGCCTCCCTCGCCGATCGCTACGTCGGCGACGGGTTCGGTGCGGTCCACCGCAAGCACGCAAGCGTCTTCGACGTCCCCCGGCGCCTCCCAGCGGCCGCCGGCAGGCTCATCGAGGACGAGCTCGAGGTGCTGCGCACCCTCACCAGGTCACCCGCGCGGCCCTACGTCGTCGTGCTCGGCGGCGCCAAGGTGGCCGACAAGCTCGGTGTCATCGACAACCTCGTCCCGCTCGTCGACCGGCTCGTCATCGGCGGCGGGATGTCCTACACGTTCCTCGCCGCCAAGGGGTACGAGGTCGGCAGGTCGCTGCTCGATCGCGCCAGCATCGAGACGGTGCGGGGGTTCCTGGCCGCTGCGGAGGAGCGCGGGGTCGAGCTCGTACTGCCCGTCGACGTGGTGGTCGCCACCGAGCTCGCGCCCGACGCGCCGCACGAGACCGTCCCCTCGGACGCGATCCCGGCCGACCTGATGGGTGTCGACATCGGGCCGGACACCGCCAAGCTCTTCGCCACCACGCTCGCCGACGCCCGGACCGTGTTCTGGAACGGGCCGATGGGGGTGTTCGAGCTGGCGCCTTTCGCGGCGGGTACCCGGGCGGTCGCCCAGGCGCTCACCGAGGTCGAAGGCCTCACCGTCGTCGGCGGGGGGGACGTCGCGGCCGCCGTGCGGGGGCTGGGCTTCCCCGACGACGCGTTCGGATACATCTCGACCGGCGGCGGGGCGAGCCTGGCGTACCTCGAAGGCAAGGACCTGCCGGGTCTGCACGCGCTGGAGGATCGCGCCTGATGGCTGACAGGGCGGTTGACAGCGCGGCTGACAGGGCGGCTGAGAGGGCGGCGAGAAGGGCGGCCCGCACCCCCTTGATGGCCGGAAACTGGAAGATGAACCTCAACCACCTCGAGGCGATCGCCTACGTGCAGAAGCTGGCGTTCTCGCTGAACGACAAGGACTTCGCCGCCCTCGAGGTCGCGGTGCTGCCGCCCTTCACCGACCTGCGCTCGGTGCAGACTCTCGTCGACGGCGACGACCTGCCCATCAGGTACGGCGCGCAGGACCTTTCCCCGCACCAGGGTGGTGCCTACACCGGCGACATCTCCGGTTCGATGCTGGCCAAGCTCGGCTGCACCTTTGTGGTGGTCGGGCACTCGGAGCGCCGGGCGCACCACAGTGAGGACGACACGACGGTCAACGCCAAGGTACGGGCGGCGTTCGGCGTGGGGCTCACGCCGCTGCTCTGCGTCGGCGAGGGGATCGACGTCCGCAGGGCCCGAGAGCAGGTGCCCTTCACACTGGCCCAGGTCGATGCGGCGCTGCGCGGGGTGAGTGCGGAGGACGCCCGGCGGATCGTGGTCGCGTACGAGCCGGTGTGGGCGATCGGCACCGGGGAGGTCGCGACACCTGATGACGCCCAGGAGGTGTGCGCTGCCCTCCGCGGCCGCCTTGCCGAGCTCTACCCGGGCGACCTGGCCCGCGCCGTGCGGATCCTCTACGGGGGGTCCGTGAAGTCCGCGAACATCGGCGGCATCATGGACCAGGCCGACATCGACGGGGCGCTGGTCGGCGGCGCCAGCCTCGACCCGGAGGAGTTCGTGCGGATCTGCAGGTACCGGGACGGGGCCAGCGCGGCGTAATGTGGTCCGCGGCCCGGTCCGCCCGACCGGCCGGAGTCACCGCACCACCCTGCGTGTCTGGGAAGAGAGCTGAACTGACCGTGGTCATCGGAATCTCGATCATCCTCATCGTGATGAGCCTCCTGCTCGTGCTCCTCGTGCTGCTGCACAAGGGCAAGGGCGGCGGCCTCTCGGACCTGTTCGGCGGGGGCATGTCGTCGACCCTCGGGGGCTCCTCAGTCGTCGAGCGCAACCTCGACCGCATCACGATCGGCATCGGGATCGTGTGGTTCGCGTGCATCGTCGCACTGGGGCTGCTGCTTAAGCAGTGAGCCGTTGCGGGAGGGGGTCCGTTGTGCCACACCCACCCCTCGTAAACTAACCGGACCGCGCGAGTTCGTATCCGTACACGCAGGGAGTGCTTCCGTGGCAAGTGGCAACGCCATCCGAGGCAGTCGAGTTGGCGCCGGCCCCATGGGAGAGGCCGAGCGGGGCGAGGCGGCCCCGCG
>JBOHCZ010000240.1:0-4891 GCA_050699195.1 Streptomycetales bacterium | reverse complement strand
GGGCCGGCGGGCACGCGCCAGGGTGACGTGCGGCCGGTAGGGCCGGTCCGCGACCGGGATGCCGGCGTTGCGGGCCACCTCCGACACCGAGCGGGCGAGCCGTTCCAGCGGCACCAGGTCGCCAGCGACGCCCACCCACAGGACCTGCTGCCCGAACCGGCCGCCACCGGTCA
Organism: Streptomycetales bacterium; assembly: GCA_050699195.1. Lineage (GTDB taxonomy): Bacteria > Actinomycetota > Actinomycetes > JBOHCZ01 > JBOHCZ01 > JBOHCZ01. The sequence goes on along the minus strand of JBOHCZ010000240.1, from coordinate 4,718 downwards.
GCGCCAGGCTCAGCGGTGCGTACTGCCCGGCCACTCCACTGAGCCGTTCCGTCAGGGCAGGGAGCTGTTGCTCGGCGACCTCGCCGAGGAAGGTGAGGGTGACATGCCACTGCTCGGGGCGCGTCCAGCGCAGCGCGGGATGGGCGCGGCGCAGGGCACCGGTTGCCTCCGCCAGCTCCTGCAGCGCCTCAGCGGACGGTTGGAGGGCGACGAACAGCCTCACGGTGTCGCGGGGACGGGGTTCATGACAGCAGGCTGCCAGGCCGATCCGACAGGGCGGCGAGTCCGCTGCCGTCAGGCCGAGTGCCCGGTGTCGGTCAGCTCGGGGTCCTGGGGGCTGGTACGCAGCAACTCGACGCGCAGGCCCGGCCGGGGCCATACCCGCGGGCGGATCACCATGCCGCCGCGCCGGGCGAGCAGCCACGTCGCGACCAGGGCCGCCGCCGCCGACAGCACGCCGCCGGTGAACAGGCTCCACCGCGGGTCGAGCACCTCCGCGAGCCACCCCATCAGCGGCGCACCCAGCGGCGTACCACCCAGGAAGACGAGCATGTAGAGACCCATCACCCGGCCGCGCATGTCCGGGCTCACGCCGAGCTGGACCGTCGAGTTCGCCGCCGTGCTCATGGTCAGCGCGGCCACCCCGGTCGGTACCAGCAACGCCATGAACGTCTCGTAGGTGGGCATGAACGCCGCCGCCGCCTCGAGGAAGCCGAACGAGATGGCGGCCAGCACGACGAGCCGCCTGCGCGGGCGGCCCCGGCGTGCCGCCAGCAGGGCTCCCATGAAGGAGCCGACCGCGAGCGCCGTGGAGAGCAGGCCGTAGGACTCGGCGCCTTCGTGGAAGACCCCCTTGGCGAAGAGCGCGGTCATCATCTGGAAGTTGAACCCGAAGGTCCCGACGAAGCCCACGATGACGATGGGCAGCAGCAGGTCGGGCCGCCCGCGTACGTAGCGCAGGGCCTCGCGGAGCTGGCCGGCCCGCCGGCCGGTGTGCGTCGGGGCGAACAGCTCCCGCTCGCGGATCGCCAGTAGTCCCGCGATGACCGCGGCGTAGGAGAGCGCGTTGATGAGGAACACCTGTCCGGTGCCGGCCAGCACGATGAGGAAGCCCGCGACGGCGGGCCCGACGATGCGCGCCATGTTGAAGGTCGCGCTGTTCAGCCCGACCGCGTTGGGCAGCTCGTGGTGGCCCACCATCTCGACCACGAACGCCTGCCGTGTCGGGTTGTCGACGGCGGTCGCCATGCCGAGCCCGAACGCGAGCAGGTAGACGTGCCAGACCTGCACCAGGCCGGTGACGGCCAGCACGCCGAGGGCCAGGGCGAGCAGGCCCATCGACGCCTGCGTGACGACGAGGAGACGCCGCTTGGGGTACCGGTCGGCGAGCACACCGCCCCACAGGCCGAACAGCAGCAGCGGCAGGAACTGCAGCCCTGTGGTGACGCCGACGGCGGCACCACTGTGGGTGAGCTGCAGGACAAGCCAGTCCTGACCGACGCGCTGCATCCACGTCCCGGTGTTGGAAACGACCTGGCCACCGAGGAACAACCGGTAGTTGCGCACCTCAAGCGAGCGGAATGTCATGCTCACGACCGCGCCAAGCGCTCCAGCACGGGGGCGGCGGCGCGCAGGGCCAGGCGCTCCTCCGCGGAAAGCTCCGCCAGCCGCTGGGCGAGCCAGGCCTCCCTGCGCCGCCGCTCCTCCTTGAGGATCGCGGACGCCGTGCTCGTCAGCTCCACGAGCACCTGCCTGCGGTCGCTCGGGTGCGCGGCGCGCTCGACCAGGCCAAGCCCTTCGAGCCCGGCGAGGGTGCGGGTCATGGAGGGCGGCTGCACCTTCTCGTGCTCGGCCAGCTTGCGCGGGGTCAGCGGGCCCTGGCGGTCCAGCGTGGCCAGCACGGCGATCTGCCCGATCGAAAGGGGGGTGTCGCTGCGCTGGTAGCGCAGCCTTCTGGCCAGTCGCGTCACGGACACCCGCAGGGTGCTCGCCAGTTCGAGGTCCGTCTTGGTCAGCGGCGGCACGTCCGTTAGCGTAGCTCATTAGCCTTGCTAACGACATGCTTTCGGCCGATTATTCCCCGGAAGGTCCATGTGGTCAGCGCCGTACCTGCCGTGATGCCGTCGCTCGAAAACGATATTCACCAGGTTCCGCGGTTGCTATCCCGAAAGGAGCCGAAGTGTTCCGTGCATCCGGGAGTCCCTGCCCTACGCCTGGCAGGTGGTCAGCGACCTCGTCACCCGCACCGACGAGACCGGCCGCGTCCTTCGCCGAGGACCAGACCCCGCCGCCCGACGACGGGGCGCAGGGCCAGCTGCTACGCGCGATGTCCAGCGACGCCATGCGCGACGCCCTCCAGCGTCACTTCGGCGTGCGGATCGCCTTCCAGAACTGCCACCGTGTCGGGTGTTCACTCCCGCAGCAGCAGACAGCGTGTACCGCGACTTCGTCTCACCACGGAGCCAGCTGCTCGATCAGACACCGGAGCTGGTCAACTGCTGATGATCGCCGAGGGTGGCCCATCTCTCCACGGGATGGGGCCAGCCGCCGCTGAGACCGCACACGGTTGCCGGCCGCATCTCGTCGCCCGCCCGGGCCAGCCGCTCACGCCCGGCAGAGGCAGAACGGGTGGCCGGCCGGGTCCAGGTAGACCCGGAAGTTCGACGGCGACGGTTGCACGCCGTGCTTGCGCGCACCGATCGCCAGCACCGCCCTCTCCCCGACGTCGAGATCGGGTACGTCCACGTCGAGATGCAGTTGCTGCGGCAGGTCCTGCCCGGGCCAGTCCGGCGGCCGGTAGCCCTCGACGCGCTGAAACGCGAGCGTGGCGCCCGCATCGGCCACGAGTTGCACCCAGTCGTCAGAGGTGTCGTCCGGGTCCGCCCGCCAGCCGAGCAGCGACGTGTAGAACTCGGCGAGCGCTCGCGGGTCGTCGCAGTCGAGCACCACCACTGCGAGACGTCCAATCGGATCCATGAGCCCGACAGTAACCGTCGCCCCTGACAGATGCTCGGGCCATTCCCGCTCCCGCGGAATTCTCGTACCAGCGTTCGAGGCAGGCTGGTGGAAAACTGAGCACACACGGTCAAGCCCGGCTCGCTGCGCTCGCCGGGACGGCCTCGGCCCGTTGTCCGGGCCGGGCATGAGGCGAGGGCGCCGGTCCCGTCCCGGCCGTGGGCCGGCCGCCCGTCGATGTTCAGTACGGCCGGGCGGGGGCAGCTTCCCGGCGTGCCCTGCCGGCTCTCGCTGTCCTGGCCTGGGTAGGCTCGCGGGTGTTGGTGAGACGCGCGAGCACGATGGATACCAGAGTGAGCGACGGTCCGCGTGAGGTCGAGGCCAAGTAGCGCGTCTGTGACCTTGCCGCGCTGGAGCCGGCGCTCGGCGCACTGGGGATCGTGCTGTCTCCGCCGGTTCACCAGGACGATCAGGCGTATGCGCAGGTGGGTTGGCGTTATGGCATGAGCAAGATCGGTGCCGCTTTGCCCGCTTGCGGACGCAGGATGGACGCCACTTGTTTACGTTGAAGACGCCCCAGGACAACGAGGTGGCCTGCCTGGAGCATGAGACCGAGGTGGCCGACCGCGACGAGATGCACCGGGCGATTCTGGCGATGGGTTTCTATCCCACGGTGCGGATCGTCAAGACCCGGCGTACGGCCACCCTCGACGATCTGGGTCTGTGTCTGGACGAGGTCGAGTACGCGGGCGTGTTTCTGGAGATCGAGAAGATCGTTGGACCGGAGCAGTCCGCCACTGAGGTGCAGACCGAGCTGGACCACTTCGTACGCGCTCTCGGCGTCGACCTGGAGCGCACCACCGACACCTACGACTCGCTGGTACGAGCCGCGCTCGCGCCAACCTAGAACTCGATCTACCTAGGCTTGTGAGGCTTGGGCCAAAGGTTCGGGGAACCGTTCGGCACGCACGCCGCCCGTTCGCCTGCCTCATCTGACACTGCGGGGAGGACGCTGGTGGAGGACGCGCCGATCCGAGCTGTGGTCTTCGACGTCGGTGAGACGCTGGTCGACGAGACCCGCGAGTACGGCACGTGGGCGGACTGGTTGGGGGTTCCTCGGCACACGTTCTCGGCGATGTTCGGAGCGGTAATCGCGTCCGGCCACGATTACCGCGAGACGTTCCAGCACTTCCGTGCGGGCTTCGACCTGGATGCCGAGCGCGAGGCACGGATAGCGGCAGGCGAGCCGGAGACGTTCGGCGAGCCGGACCTGTACCCAGATGCTCGTGGCTGCTTGGCGGCGTTGCGTGGCCACGGGCTGGTCGTCGGGATCGCGGGGAACCAGACCGCGCGCTCGGAGGGCATCTTGCGTTCGCTGGACCTGCCCGTGGACTTCATCGGCACGTCAGCCGGCTGGGGTGTGGAGAAGCCCTCCACCGGGTTTTTCGAACGGGTCGTCAAGGAGACCCGCTGCGCACCCCCCGAGGTTCTCTACGTCGGTGACCGGTTGGACAACGACCTTACCCCTGCGCTGGATGTAGGCATGCGCACCGCCGTGGTGAAGCGCGGACCCTGGGGCATAATCTGGGCCGAGCGAACGGAGCTGGAGAGGTGCCTATTCCAGCTCGATGACCTGGCGGGGCTGCCCGCAATGGCGTTAACTTAGAGTTTGGGGGTGCTAGGATCTTCGGGTGGTCAGGGTCGGGCAGCGGGTGGCGGGGGTGGGCGAGGATCGGTTGCCGGGCCGGGTCGCGGTGGGGGTG
>JBOHCZ010000239.1:0-5858 GCA_050699195.1 Streptomycetales bacterium | reverse complement strand
GTGGCGAGCCCGTCGAACCAGGCCCATTCGCCGGAATCGAGCATCTCCCGGCGCCCCGGCTCGAGTTCGCGCGCGCACCGTGAGTCGAGTATCACCAGCCGCGTGCCGCCGAAGTCCTGGGCGAAGCTCCACCGGTTCTGCTTCGGATTCTGGTCGGCGGACCAGGCGAACGCGTCCAACGCCTCAGCCCCGTCGCCCGCACGTAACGCGCGGAAGAGCGGGTCGCCCGCGCGTTCGGCCGGCGGCAGGTTCCCCAGGTGTTGATACAGCCAGTACGAGCCGAGCCCCGCCACCACGCGCCGCCGCCACCAGGGCAGCCGTAGCATCGTGTCCCGCCACGCGGCCGAGGTGTTCCAGTCGTCCCGCAGGTCGTGGTCGTCGAAGATCATCGCGGTGGAGACGGTGGACATCAGCCACCGTACGGCGGGATCGGACCAGGCCAGCCGGTACAGCTCGGCGTACTCCTCGAAGTCCGCGATCTCCTCACCCGGCTCCTCGCCGACGTCCCTCCGGGACCGGATGAACTCGCGCACCTCAGCCGGCGGGGTGTCGGCGTACACCTGGTCGCCGAGCAGCAACAGCAGCGTCGGCCAGTCGCCGTCGGGTTCGTCCGCGACCCGGTACGCGTACGCGCGCAACGCGTCCGGCCCGTGCGTGAGCAGGTCGACGCCGTCGTGCGGGGCGCTGGTCCGGCACGAGCCGATGACGAACCGCAGGCGGCCGCCCCGGGTGAGGGTGCGGATCCGGCTCGGTGGGTACCCGGCGGTGCCGGGTTCGGGCCAGACCCGTTCCCCGTCGAGCTCGACCGTGTAAGGCGTGGCGGAACCGGGCGCGAGGCCCTCGACCTCGACGAGGGCGTAGTGATGCCCGTGAACGGTGAACGTGTGCGTGGCGGCTCCGAGGATGCTGACCCGGCACGGGGCATCGGTCTCGACCCACACCGCCGCGCTGTTCTCGTCGGCGTGCCGCAGCAGCGGGCCGACGACGAGTCGTGCCACCGGGCGTCCTCCACTCGACGGGCGAGACCCGCTCCAGGCCTCGGACTGCCATCATGGCGGCGCGCCAGCGCGTCGGGCCGCGGGGGGGCGAGGTGTTTCCGAGCTGCTAGGGTCACGGTCAGCAACACTCTGGTGCGCCGGGAAGTCTGGTCGGCATTTGTCTGTCCATGAGCCGACCGGAGGTCCCGATGAGTTCCTTCCTCGCCATCGCGATCTTCGTCGCCGCGTACGTCCTGATCGCCACGGACAAGGTCAACCGGACCGCCGTCGCGCTCGGCGGGGCGGGGCTGATGCTCGCCACGGGGATCGTGTCGGGTACGGACGCGTTCTACTCCACCGACGCGGGGATCGACTGGAACGTCGTCTTCCTGCTGTTCGGGATGATGGTCATCGTCGGCGTGCTCAAGCAGACCGGGCTGTTCGAGTACCTCGCGATCTGGTCGGCGAAGCAGGCGCGGGGCCGGCCGTTCCGCATCATGGTCGCGCTCACCGTGCTCACCGCAGCCGCCTCGGCGTTGCTCGACAACGTGACGACGGTGCTGCTCATCGTCCCGGTGACGTTCCTCATCTGCGACCGCATCGGTGCCCCGCCGGTGCCGTTCCTGCTGGCCGAGGTGTTCGCGTCCAACATCGGCGGTACCGCCACGCTTGTCGGCGACCCGCCGAACATCATCATCGCCAGCCAGGGCGGTCTCAGCTACGCCGACTTCCTGGTCCACCTCGCGCCGTTCATCGTGGTGCTGATGGGGGTGTTCGTCGGGATGTGCCGGGTGCTGTTCCGTAACGCTCTCGTGACCGACCCCGCCCGGGTGGCCGAGCTGATGGCGCTCGACGAGCGTGAGGCGATCCGCGACCGCCCGCTGCTGGTGCGCGCGCTGGCCGTCCTCGCCGCCGTGACCGTGGCTTTCGTGCTGCACGGCGTGCTGCACTACGAGCCCTCGATCATCGCCCTACTGGGCGCGGGCGTGCTCGTCGCGGTGTCCCGCCAGGACGCCGGCCCGTTTCTGCGTGAGGTCGAGTGGGGCACGCTGGCTTTCTTCATGGGCCTGTTCGTGATGGTCGGCGGCCTCGTCGAGGCCGGCGTGATCGACGCCCTCGCCCGCGGGCTGAGCGCGGTCACCGGGGGGAGTCTCACGACCGGCACCGTCGTGATCCTGTGGGCATCCGGCGTGCTCTCCGCCGTCGTCGACAACATCCCCTACGTGGCGACGATGGCGCCCGTGACCGACAGCCTGGTCGGCGACCTGCCCGGGGGTCAGGTGCTCTGGTGGGCGCTCGCGCTGGGCGCCGACCTCGGGGGAAACGCCACGCCGATCGGCGCCAGCGCGAACGTCGTGGTCGTCGGCCTCGCGCAGTCCGAGGGCCACCGGATCACGTTCTGGCAGTTCACCCGGTACGGACTGGTCGTCGCCGCCGCCTCGCTACTGCTTGCGACGCCGTACCTGCTGCTCCGCTACGTCGTCCTGGGCTCCTGAGGCAGGTGCCGAGCAGGTCTATCCCTTGACCGCGCCCATCGTGAACCCGGTGATGAACTTCTCGAGGAAGAGGTTGAACACGAACGCGATCGGCACGGCGACCAGCACGGTGGCGGCCTGCAGGGACTGCCAGAAGAACACGTCTCCGCGGATCAGCTCGGTCGGGACCCCGACGCTGAGCACCTTCGCCTCGGTGGGGGAGATGAAGGCCAGCGCGTAGATGAACTCGCTTGCCGTCAGGGTGAACGCGAACACGACGACGGCGATGACCCCGGGGAACACCAGGGGCAGTCCGGTCCGGATGAACGCGCCGAGTCGGCTGTAGCCGTCGACCATCGCCTGCTCCTCGATGTCCTTCGGGATCGACTTGAGGAAGCCGATGAGCAGCCATACCGACACCGGGATGGTGATGGTCGGGTAGATGAGCACGAGCGACCACGTAGAGTCCTGCAGTCCCAGGCCGACGACCACGCGGGACAGCGAGAGGAAGAGCAGTGTCGGCGGGACCAGGTAGACGAAGAAGATCGCGATCCCCATCGGCCCAGCCCACGGCCGGTCGAGGCGGGCGAGGCTGTAGGCGGCGGGCAGGCCCAGCGCCAGCGTGATGGCGACGACGAGCAGCCCGACCCACAGAGTGTTCACGGCGAACGTCACGAAAGCCGTGTTGTTGAACAGGTAGGACACGTGCTCGGTCGTGGGGGGGAGGTTGAACACGAACGGGTTGTTCTCGCGGTTGTACAGGTCGACGTTGTCCTTGAATGCCGTGATGGCCGACCACACGAACGGCCCGGCGCACAGCAGGGCGCTCAGCAGCGCGGCGACGTAGACGCCGACGCGCCCCCCCACGTGCCGGCGCGCCGCGCGCCGGCGGAGCCGTTCGACCTGGCCGGCGTTCGACGCGTCGGTCACGGTGGTTGCTGCGCCCGGACCCGCCATCTAGATCACCTCCATGCGCCGGACCGAGCGCAGGATCGCGATCGCGGCGGCGAGCAGCAGCGGGAACAGGAACAGCGCGATCGCCGCGCCCTGCGCGACGTCGCCGCCCTCGATGCCCTTGAAGAACGCCCAGCTCGCGAGGACCTGAGTCGAGTTGGTGGGGCCGCCGCTCGTGAGGATGTAGACGACCGTCATGTCGGTGAAGGTGAGGATCGCTCCGAACAGCGCGGACACCGCGATGATCGGCAGGGTGAGGGGGATCGTGATCTCGAACATCCGCCGCCAGAAGCCGGCGCCGTCGACGGCGGCCGCCTCGCCCAGGTCCTTGGGGATCGCCACGAGGCCGGCCATGATGATCACCGCGGCCAGTGGGACAAGGCGCCACACGTGCACCGCGATCACCGACGCCATGGCGAGGACCGGCTTGCCGAGCCAGTACATGTTCCCCTCGATGAACCCGATCTCCCGCAGCACCCAGTCGATCGGCGAGAAGATCGAGTGGAGCATCCACAGCCAGACGATCGTCGACAGCGCGACCGGGGTGGTCCAGGGCAGTAGCACCAGGAAGCGGACGAGCCACTTGCCCCGGAAGTTGGCGACCAGGACGTTCGCGAGGATTTTTCCGAGCACCACGATGAGCGCCATCGAGATCGCGGTGAAGACCACGGTGTTCTGCAGTGACTGCCAGAAGACCGGGTCGTCGAAGATCCGCAGGTAGTTGCGCATCCCCGCCCAGTCGAAGCTGGGGTCGCCCCCGGTGACGTCGCTGAAGCTGAACGCGAGCGCCAGGAAGAACGGCACGGCGACGAGGCCGATGATGTAGAGGACGGAGGGCAGCAGGAACGCCCAGGCCAGGAAGCCCTCCCGGTCGGCGAGCCGGGCCCGGGGCTGTCCTGGCGCGGTCGGCTCCGGCCTGTCCAGCGTGGCCTGCGCCATCAGGCCCCCCGCACCGGGACAGGCTCGGTCCGCTCACCGCTGGCGGCCTCGAAGAAGCGTAGCTTCGTGGGGCGGACCGCGAACGCGCGGGTCTCCCCCGGATCGGCCGCAGTCGTCACGGTGGCGGGCAGCCGGGCGATCACCCGCGTCTCCTCGCCGATGCCTGTCACGGTTCCGTACAGATGGCGATCACCCGACAGGTGCTCGACGCGATCGATGTGGAAGTCCAGCCGCACCCGCTCGCCGCCCGGCAGGGCCTCCTCGGGCAGCAGGTGCTCGGGCCGGAAGCCCACGAGGGTGCCCTCTTGGGGGACGAGGTTCATCGGCGGGGAGCCCAGGAAGGTGGCGACGAAGGTGTCCGCGGGATCGTCGTAGACCTCGACGGGGTGGCCGATCTGGCGGACCCGCCCGGCGTACATCACGGCGATCCGGTCGCCGAGCCCCATCGCCTCGATCTGGTCGTGGGTGACGTAGATGGTCGTCTTGCCGACGCGCTGCTGGAAGCGCTTGAGCTCGTCGCGGGCGCTCGCGCGCAGCTTGGCGTCGAGGTTGGAAAGCGGCTCGTCGAGCAGGAACACACTCGGCTCGCGCACGAGCGCGCGGGCGAGGGCCACGCGCTGGCGCTCGCCGCCGGAGAGTTGCCGGGGCTTGCGGTCGAGCAGGTGGTCGATGCCGAGCAGCTCGGCCGCCCAGCCTGCCTTGCGGCTGCGCTCCGCCCTGTCGAGCTTCTCCGCCTTGAGGGGGAAGACGATGTTCGCGAGCACGCTCTTGTGCGGGTAGAGCGCGTAGCTCTGGAACACCATCGCGATGCTGCGGGCCCGCGGCGGCAGCCCGTTGACGACGTGACCGCCGATCAGCACCTCGCCCTCGGTGGGCTCCTCGAGCCCGGCGATGGTGCGGAGCAGCGTCGTCTTGCCGCACCCCGACGGACCGAGGAGGACGAGGTACTCGCCCTCCTCGGTCGCGACGTCCACACCGTCGATGGCGTGCACGCGGCCACCGTCGAAGGACTTCCTGAGTTTCTTGACCTCGACGGCCACCGTCATACACGTCTCCTCACGTTCGAGCTGGGGCCAAGGCTGCGGATCGCCCGCTCAGCCCCCGACCAGACCCTTGTTGCGCCACTTGTCGAAGATCGGCTTGATCTGGCTCTCGGCCTCCGCCACCGCCTGCTCGGGGGAGAGCTGTCCCCGCGCCGCCTTGGCGTACATGTTCGGGATGATGAAGGTGCCGAACACCTCGCCGATGGCGGTGTTGGACGGACCCGGGTGACCGATGTTGGTGCTCCAGTCCGTGGCGTCTTTGAGGAAGGCGAGCTTGTTCGCCGGCTTCGCCCCGAACGGGTCCTTGTCGAGCCACCCGTCGAGCTGCGGAACGAGCTCCCCATAGGCCGGGAAGTCGTAGAGCTTCGAGTGGTAGGTCGCCTGGGCGTAGTTGGCCGTGTAGTGCAGCAGGAACTCCTTGGCGGCGTCCACGTTGGCCGCGTGCTTGGGCGTGATCCAGTTGTACATCA
>JBOHCZ010000238.1:0-9069 GCA_050699195.1 Streptomycetales bacterium | reverse complement strand
CGCATCGGCAGCACGGTCGTGAACTGCGTCGACCTCGAGACCATGACCGACTTCTGGACCCGGGCACTCGGCCTGGTTGCGAGCTTACGTGACCCGGGTGACGACTTCCGGGTGCTCAGAGGCGAGCGGGTCAACCTCTCGCTTCAGCTGGCGGAGACACCGGTCACGGCCCGTGACCAGATGCACCTCGACCTCTACAGTGACGACGCCAGCGAACAGGTCGAGCGGCTGCTCGGCCTCGGCGCCACCAAGGTGCGCGAGAACAACCACCCCGACGACACCTACGTCGTCATGCGCGACCCCGAGGGCAACGAGTTCTGCGTTTGCTCACTGCCGTCCATCTGACACCACGCGCCTCGGCCGTGAGCGCCCGGGCGCCAGCAGAGATCGTGGCCACTACGGGGGCAGCAGCCGGGCGGCGCGGGTCTGAAGGTAACGCGTCTCGGGGACGCTGAGGGTGCGCTGAGCTGCCTGCTGATAGGCGGCCCGGGCTCCTTCGCGGTCTCCCGCCTTCTCCAGCAGGTGGGCGCGTACGGCGTCAAGCCGATGATGGCCCGCCAGCCGATCCTCCAAACCGGCGACTTCGGCAAGACCGGCCTGGGGGCCGTGCACCATGGCGACGGCCACGGCCCTGCCGAGCTCCGCCATGGGCTCGCGTGCGCGGCGCACGAGGACGTCGTACAGGGCGAGGATCTGCGGCCAGTCGGTGTCCGCCGCGTGAGTCGCCTCGTCATGCAGCGCCGCGATCGCGGCCTGCAGCTGATACGCGCCCACAGGGCCCTGGGAGAGGGCCTCATCCACCAGGGCGAGGCCTTCCCGGATCTTCTGCTGGTCCCAGCGGGTGCGGTCCTGCTCGTCCAGCGGGATCAGTTCGCCGTGCGGGCCGGTACGGGCAGGGCTGCGGGCATCGGTGAGGAGCATCAGCGCCAGCAGCCCGGTGACCGCACCCTCGCGGGGCAGGAGGCGGCGTACGGCCCGAGTGAGTCGGATCGCCTCGCGGGCCAGATCGGCGCGGTGCAGATCGCTGCCGGAGGTCGCGGTGTAACCCTCGTTGAAGATCAGGTAGAGCACTTCCAGCACGACGGCGAGCCGCGCATCGCGGTCCGCGCGGCCAGGCTGCCGGAACGGCGCGTCCTTGATCTTCTGCTTGGCTCGGCTGATCCGCTGCGCCATCGTCGCCTCCGGCACCAGATGGGCACGAGCGATCTCGGCCGTCGTCAGACCACCGACGGCACGCAGCATCAGTGGGATCTGCGCGGCCGGGGTGAGTTCGGGGTGGCAGCACAGGAAGAGCAGGGTAAGCGTGTCGTCCTCGGACGGGGCGCGGCCCTCGCCGGGGGGTGGCGCCGTGAAAGCGTCCCGCGGGGCGAGTGTCACGGCCGTCTCCTCGCGCCTGCGCCGCGCCTCCTCACTGCGCAGCTGATTCGCGAGGCGACGCGAGGCGACCTTGATCAACCAGCCACGCGGATTGTCCGGGAGGCCGCTCTCCGGCCACTCTTGCGCGGCCGCCAGCAGCGCTTCCTGTACGGAATCCTCGGCCAGGTCGAAGTGTCCGTACCGGCGTACGAGCGCACCGAGGACCTGCGGCGCGTGCAGGCGCAGCAGGTCCTCGACGTGGGTCGTACGTTTCACACATCGCCTCCGCCGGCGTCGATCGGTCGGATGACGACCGGGTACGCCGGGACGCCCTCGGGCACCGGGCACCGGGCGACGCGCGCGGCGATCTCGGTGACCCGCTCCAGGCTCTCGCAGTCCAGTACCCAGTACCCGGCGAGCAGCTCCTTGGTCTCGCCGTACGGACCGTCCGCGATCACGGGCCGGCCGTCCTGTCCCGCGCTCACGAAACGCGTCTGGGCGGGCTCGACCAGGCCTTGCGCGTCCACGAGCTCCCCAGTCTCGGCGAGGTCGTTGTTGATGTCCCCCATGAAGGCGAACATCGCCTGCAGGTCCTTCTCGTTCCATGCCGGGCTGTGCGCGGAGGCCTTGCCGTTCATCGCGTCGTAGTCGGCCTGCGAGCCCTGCACCATCACCAGGTACTTCATGACTTCGCTCCCTCGGATCGGCGTCACCCTCGTGGGCAACTCTCACAGGGGACGTCACAGCCGGCGGCGCATTCTCGACATCCCGCAGAAGATTTCTTGGAAACTGGTGGCGCGGAGGGTGAAGCGGGTAGCAGCGGAGCGGCTCCCACAGCTCCTTCGGGACGGGATCGGCACGCACCCGCGGGGACCCGTGCCCCCAGGGAATGTGGGCTCTTCGTCGTCCCCGAGGCCGTGCGGCGCGTAGGGCGCAAGCGACCAGCTGGCTCCACAGCCCTCTCGTGGCACCGGATCGGCCGGGATCGTTCCTGGTCAGCGGGCGGAGGATGCGAGATTCGAACTCGCGAGGGGTTGCCCCCAACACGCTTTCCAAATCCACGTTACGGGGTCCGTAGGCCATCGGGGATGTCCCCCACCAGTGGCGATTCGCGTCCGGTGAACGGACACGGACGGCCGCAGGGGGACGACTGAGACCACAACTGAGACCACAGCAGTCGGGAGACGAGCTGGAACACTGGCCTCACATGCGCGATTGCTAGGCGGCGAGGGCTTCGTGCAGTTCGACGCTGCCTGGCAGGTTCGGCCACTTCGTCATCAGGGTGGCATCGAGGGTGCGTAGTTCCGTGGCGATTCGTTCGGAGCCGGTGGCGCAGGCAATGGCGACGCAGCGGAGGCCGAGGGCGGCGGCTCGTTCGGGGTCGGGCTGGGCAGTTGCCAGGACGGTGTTAGCGAGCTTGGCCAACTGGTGACCTTGGTCGCGGCGCAGATGCTCGGGGGTTTCTGCGAGCCCGCGTTCGAGGATGGCGGTGGCGGTTTCGGCCTGCCCACAGTTGCGGTAGCAGCTAGCCGACTGTTCCTCCAGGGTGGCGAGGTTGTAGTGGTGGAGGTAGATGGGGGCCTCGACGTCCACATCGTTGGGCTGGGTACTCAGCAGCTCGGCAGCGGTGTCGAGGTTGGCTCGGAAGCGGTTGGCCTCGCCGTAGAGCGCCCAACCGCGGGCCTCTTGTTGGTTGGCCAGGGCCATGAGTTTGGGGCTGATCGGCCCGGCTACCTTCCGGGCAGCTGCTGCGAGGGTGATGACGCTGAGGGCGTCGTTATCGAGCACCGCGATGTTGCTCTTGCGCACGAGCATGTAGGCGACCATCTGGTGGTCCCCGGCCGCTTGTGCCCACTGGCTGGCGCGGTCGGACCAGAACATCGCGGCGGTGGTGTCGCCGGCGTCCTGGTGCAGCCATCCGACGAATTCCGCGTACTGGGCCAGTAGTCGCAGCATCGGCTCCGCGGTCTCCGGTCGGGTATCCTGCCGCAGGCGTTCCAGGACCTCGATCTGGGCCAGGACAGGGCCAAGGAGCTGGCGCGGGCCGAGTATCTTGTCGGCGGTGAAGTGCTCGGTTAGTAGGGTGCGGAAGTAGCCAAGAACTTGGCCGTCGATCCGGCGTGGCGAGTCGAGGACCTTGGAGATCCGCTCGGCCTGGTCAAGGTTGGTAACCCCGGCGGGCAGCAACGTCGGCAGCGTTCCGGCGGCTAGCATCTGGGTGAACTCGCGCCGTGACAGGTTCACTCGTACGATCCGTCCGTCCGGGGTTCGCAGCTCCAACAGCACGCTATCGCCATCGTCGACGCCCAATCCGGTCGGGGGAAGAGTCCCCGGCGCCGGTCTTTCGGTGTCTGCCAGGGAGCGCAGCAACACCAGCAGCCCGCCCGCGCCGACAGCCTCGTCAAGGGCGGGCACGAGCCCCGGGGCAATGAGGTGCTCGCCGTTCTCGGCACGCGATAGGCGGCTGTAGTCGTAGAGGCTGCGGCGGCCGAGTTCGCGTAGTGATAGCCCGGCTTGGGTGCGCAGCTGCCGCAGCGCCAGGCCGAAGACCTTGCGGACCGCATCGCCGCCATCGGCACTCAACTGGCCTCCGCCCCTTCTATCCGCTGTTGCCGATGTTGCCGCAACAGCCAGCCTGTTCACAACTGGTCGCTGGCTGGCGACGCTGAGTTGCATGAACGGTCATCTGACCATCCCAGTCCCGCGCCACCAGGCTCGCACCGCTGCCCTGGCGTCGCGGGGCCGCGTCAAGGAGTCGACGTTGCGCAAGCTCAGCAGCGTGCAGTTGGCCAACTGCGCCCTCCACGGTCATGCGCCGGGCCCTCCGGCCCGGCCGTTGATGGGGCGGCGATTGACGGGCGTGGTGTTGGGCGGTGAGCGGGTGACGGGCGGGATGTTCATCGCTGTCGAGGGACCGACCGGTGTCGGCAAGACCACCCTGGCTGCACATCTCGCTGCGGCGTTGGACGGGAAGGCGGCGTTCGACCCGTTCGAGCTCAACCCCTTCCTGCCCCAGCTGCTTGCCGCCGGGGAGACAGCGGGTGCCGAGCTGGCCCTACGCGTGGAGTTGACCTTCTTCGCGCTGCGGGTGGCCCAGCTGCGCCGTATCAAGGCGATCCTCGCCAGCGGCACGAGTGTGGTCACGGACTGGGCGCTGATCAAGCAGCCGATCTTCGCGGCAACAACTCTGTCGCCGGAGGACTCCACCCGCGTCACGATGACATGTCAACTGTGGGCGGAGGGGCTGCCGGCGCCTGACTTACTGATCGGCCTGTCTGCTTCGACCGCGGTGCTACGGGCACGGGTGCGCCAGCGCGGCCGCGAGATGGAATGTGCGCTCAACGACGGCCAGCTCGCGGCGCTCTCGGCGGCCTTCGATCACGCCTACGCCCGGTGGTCCAGGCCGTTGATCCTACTGGACGCCGCCACGTTCGACGCATTCGACGCGCGAGACCTCACCGAGCTGGTCGCAGAAGCGCGCCAGCTCCTGACCTCCTTGGAGTCCCGATGAGACAACCAGCCCGCAACATCGTCAACCAGACGTCGACCGCCGGACCGCTGCGCCGGCGGCTGCTGATCACCGCGCCTGGCAAGGTCGAACTGGTCGAGGAACGCCTGCCGGGATTGGGCGAACATGACGTTTACGCCCGCACGATCGTGTCTGGGATCAGTCACGGCACAGAGATCGCCTGGCTGGATGGCTCAGCGGCCTCGCTGCACCGCACCTGGGACGCGGGGCGTCGCATCTACCTGGACGGCCCGGGTCGGGGCTATCCGGTTGCGCCGGGTTATGAGTCGATCGGCAAGGTCACCCAGGTCGGGAGGTCCGTGACAGGGGTGCGTGTCGGGGATCTGATCGCGATCGACGCGCCCCACGCAGACGCTCATCTGCTCACCGGGGGCGCTGCGACGGCCGGTCTGCTCTCTGCCGGTGTCGGCGTGGAACAGGCGGTGTTCTTCACCCTGGCCAGGGTCGCGCTTGGTGGAGTGCACGATGTCACGCTGTCGCTCGGTGAGACTGTCGTGATCATGGGCTTGGGCACGGTGGGCCTACTGGCCGCGCAGCAGGCCCGCCACGTCGGGGCCTGGGTGATCGGCGTGGACCGCTACCCGCTGCGCCTGGCCGCCGCCGAGGCTTTTGGCCTCACCCCGGTGCTTGCCGCGCCCGGCGCCGACGTTGCCGCTCGCGTCCGCGACCTGACCGGTCCTGCGGGCGCGGACGCGGCGGTCGAGGCTTCCGGGTTCTACGCCGGGCTGCACGAGGCGATCCGCTGCGTGGGTGTCGGTGGCCGGGTCGCGACCGTCGCCTCCTACCGCGGCGACCAGCCCGGTCTGCGCCTGGGTGAGGAGTACCACCGAAATCGCATCACCCTGATCTCCTCCATGACCATTAACGGCTGTCCGCAGCGCAACCACCCCACCTGGACCCTCGACCGGCTCAACGCCGCCGCCCGCCGACTGATTCTCACAGGTGCGGTGCGCACCGAAAGGCTGATCACGCACCGGATCCCGTTCGAACGCGCGGCCGAGGCTTACGCGTTGATCACCGACACCCCCGCGAACACGATCAAGGTGGTGCTGACCTATGACAACTGAGGACACATCCCACGCGGCGAACCCGGTCGATGACCGCTACACCCCACCCTCCTGCGGCGAGCTCGATGAGATCACCCACATTCTCGCCGACGGGCGGCTATCCGGCGGCGCGCTCGTGCTCCCCCGCTATGAACAGGCCCTCGCCGAATGGTTCGGCGTCAAACGCGCGGTCGCGGTCAACTCCGGGTCCTCGGCGCTGCACGCCACCCTCACTGCCGTCGGCGTGCGCCCCAACGATGAGGTGCTGGTCCCGGCGATCGCGCCGCTGCCGACAGCCATGCCGATCCTGACCTGCGGCGCCACACCCGTCCTCGTTGACACCCTGCCCGGGTCGCTGGCCCTGGACCCGGCCGACGTCGCCGCGAAACTCACCCAGAAGACGAAAGCCGTCGTCACGCTTCCCCTGTGGGGATATCCCGCCGACGACACCCTGGTGGCCGCGCTGCTGGCGGCGTCGGGCGTGCCGATCATCGAAGACGCATGCCAAGCCCACGGCACCAAGATCTGCGGCCGCTACGCCGGCACCCACGGCCAGGCCGGGTGCTTTTCTACCCACGACCGCAAGCTGCTCTCCACCGGCGAGGGTGGGTTCGTACTCACCGACGACGAAGAACTCGCCGATCGCATCGACTCCTACACCCACCTCGGCCACCTCACAGGAGGCGTTCACGGCGTGAACTACAAACTCGCCGCACCACTCGCAGCGATCGGGCTGCGCCGGCTCCACGGGCTGCAGGGCCAACTGCGGTCTCGGCGCGCTAACGCTGCTCGGCTGCTGGCTGCCCTACCCGATAACGGCGCCCTGGCCGAACTCACCCACGGGCAGAACGACACGCCGAACTACTACAACGTGGTGTTGGTCGCCGCGCATGACGCGGAATCGTTTGTGGCTGCGTTCACCTCCGCGGGCCTGCAGCCGGACTCGGTCCGTTACGGCTATCGGCCCCTGTACCGCCGGTCGATCTTCACCCGCTACGCCACCGCCTGCCCCAACGCCGAGGCGCTTTGCGCCGCCACGCTTCAGCTACCCGTTCACCCGGGAATGTCCGAGGCGGCGCTAGCGTGGGTCGCTCACCGCATCCATTCCCTGGCCACCAGCTACACCGAAAGGCAGCGCCCATGACCGCCATCCGGCACTTCACCGCCTCCGCGATCGTCTTTGACGACCACGAACGCGTGTTGCTCGTGCACCACAACAGGCTCGTCCAGTGGCTTTACCCCGGCGGGCATATCGACCCGAACGAGGACCCCGCTCAGGCCGCACTGCGCGAGGTGGAGGAGGAAACCGGCATCCGCGCCCAAGTGATCAGCGACCCGCTGTTCACCCACCCCGCGATCACCGCACACCCGCCCCCCTACATGATCCTGGAAATGCAAGTCGGCGACCGCAAAGTCGGCGACCACGCCCACATCGACCACGTGTATGTGCTCAAACACCCCGACGGTGACCTCACCGCGCAACACGACGAAGTCGCCGCAGCCCGGTGGGTACCCATCGCCGACATCACCAGCCTCAACACCCCACCCGAGCTACCAGCCCTCATCACCGACGCCGCCCGCTGGGCAAAAGCCCGAACCTAACCCAACAGGCAACCGAGGCCAGGAGGGTTATTCAGCGGTGGCGTAGAAGTGTAGAGCGATGACGGTTGAGATGGTCGTGGTGAATGTGGCGAGCGGTCGGCGATAGTCGGTATGCATGATCCGCCAGGTCTTGAAGTTGGCGATGACCTGCTCGATGACATAGCGGATCTTGTTGATCTGATCGATCTCACCGGCGTCCCCGAACTCCCGATCGACGAGACCAGAGCTGACGTGCAGCGCCTGTCCGACAACCCCTTCCAGGTTCGGGTCGGGATCGTCGACCGGCTGATCCAAGCCCAGACACGTCTCCCCGACGGTTACCAGATGCAGCTGAAGGAAGGCTGGCGCCCGATCTGGGTGCAACAACATCTGTGGGAGCGTCACCTCTCCCGGCTGCGCGCCCGCCGACCCGACCTCGCGGAGGAGCAACTGGTCCGGGAGAACGCTCGCTACGTCGCCCCACCCGACACCGCGCCGCCGCACAGCACCGGGGCCGCAGTCGATGTCGTCCTCCTCCACCGCGGCGTCCCGGCCGACATGGGGTGGGGCTTTAACCAGCCCGGTCATGGATCCCGCACCGCTGCGCCCGTCGCCCCAACCGCTCGGCGCCACCGTGACCTCCTCACCCAGGTCATGCATGCCGCGGGGTTCATCAACTACCCGGCCGAGTGGTGGCACTGGTCCTACGGCGACCGCTATTGGGCCTTCCAGACCGGCCACGGCGCAGCGTCCTACGGGCCATGCTGACCCCAGGGCTCCGGCAAAGTCGCATTTCAGCGGGTCAGGAGTAGTTTGATCGGTCGGAGTGGGTTTCCGGGTGTGATGTCGGGGGGCTTCGGCGGTGTTGGTGGGGTGGTCGAGGCGAAGCATGCTGGTGACCGGGTTGCGCAGGGAGGCCGTGACGCGGGGGCCGTTGCCGGTGCGGTCGTGGGAGGTGTCTTCGCCGGGCGTGATGTCACGGACCCGGTGCGGGCGGTTCTCCAGGTGCCGGTGGTTGCGCACCCGGGTGGCGGGGTCGGCGCGGTGGCTTGCTCGGCGGTCAGGCTGGTCACCGCGTGGGCGAGTTCGGTCCGGTACTTCTTAGCGTCGAGTCGGCGGGTTTTGCGGGTGATCTGGATGGCCGCGCGTGTGGGTACAGGATCCCGGGCGGGACGGTGACGACCTTGACGCTGCGCTTCTCGACCCGGCCGTGGGCGCGGTCGTTGCTGCGGTGCAAGACCGGTGCGTTCTTCCACGGCAGCTTGTTTCGCTGCGCGAACAGCGCGGGCTGATTGTCTTTGACGGTGAGCAGGTCGTGCGCGCCGCGTTCGAGCACAAGATAGTCGGCGTGGGCGCGCTGGGCGTGCATCGCGTCCGCGGTGACCACGGCATCCGCCAAATCGATGCTGTCCAGCAGCGGCGCGAACTCGGTGATCTCGTTGGTCTTGCAGCCGACCTCTCGCTGCGCCAGCACCACGCCGTGGACATGGTCGATCGCGCCCAGCAGATGCCGGGGCTGGCAGGTGTCGCTACCCCGAGCCGCGGACCCGTTTGCCC
>JBOHCZ010000237.1:0-18957 GCA_050699195.1 Streptomycetales bacterium | reverse complement strand
AAACTCCGATGAGACGCGCGGAGGCCGTGCACGGGCCGCCCGGCCAGGAAGGGCATACGGTCCCACCTGAACCCCATCTGAAAGAGGTACGTTCCCCGCATGCGGAACATCACCGTCACGGGCGCCGCCCTCAGCATCGGGGATCTCGTCGCCGTGGCGCGCGGGGAGGCCAGGGCGGTGCTCGGTCCCGGTGTCGGCGAGCGCATGGAGCGCAGCCGCCGCTTCGTGGCCGAGGCCGTCGAGCAGGGGCGGATCATGTACGGCGTCACGACCGGATTCGGGGCGCTGGCCGACACCCACATCGGGCGGGCCGACCTCGAGCGCATGCAGCTCGCTCTCGTCCGCTCGCACGCGGCCGCGGTCGGCGATCCGCTGCCGGACGACGTCGTACGCGCCGTCCTGCTGCTGCGGGCCCGAACGCTCGCCGCGGGATACTCCGGCGTGCGCGTCGAGCTGCCGCGGCGCCTGCTCGAGCTGCTCGACCGCGGTCTCCTGCCGGTCGTCCCCGCGAAGGGCTCCGTGGGGGCGTCCGGCGACCTCGCCCAGCTGGCCCACCTCGCCCTCCCACTCGTCGGGGAGGGGCGGCTGCGGTGCGTGTCCGCCCCCGAGCCGTGGGGGCGCCCGGCCGCCGAGGTGCTGGCGGCGGAGGGTCTCGAGGCGCTCACCCTCGGCCCCAAGGAGGGACTGGCGCTGCTCAACGGCACCGAGCCGATGCAGGCGCTGCTCGCGTTCTCGGTCGCCGATGCCGAGGTGCTGGCCAAGGCCGCCGACATCGCGTGCGCGATGTCGGTCGAGGGCCTGCTCGGCACCGACCGGCCGTACGACGAGCGGGTCCAGCTGATCCGCCCGCATCCCGGCCAGCTCGCCAGCGCCGGGAACCTGCGCCGGCTGCTCGCCGGGTCGCCGCTCGTCGCGAGCCACCGGGAGAGCGACCATGCGGTACAGGACGCCTATTGTCTGCGCTGCGCCCCGCAGGTGCACGGCGCGGTACGCGACGTCCTCGCACATGCCCGCCGTGTCACCCAGACCGAGCTGGGTGCCGTCGTCGACAATCCGGTCATCGTGTCGGACCACGACGGCTCGTGCCAGGTCATGACGACGGGGAACTTCCACGGGGAGCCGCTCGCGTTCGCCGCCGACATGCTGGCCGTAGGGCTGGCCGAGCTCGCGTCGATCAGCGAGCGGCGCACCGACCGGATGCTCGACCCGGCATTCTCGCGGGACCTCCCGCCGTTCCTCGCGGGGGAGCCGGGCACCAACTCGGGGTACATGCTGGCCCAGTACACCGCGGCATCGCTGGTCAGCGAGAACAAGGTGCTCACCCACCCCGCGAGCGTCGACACCATCCCGACCTCGGGCAACCAGGAGGACCACGTCTCGATGGGTTGGACGGCTGTGCGGAAGCTGCGCGAGGTCGTGGCCAACGCGCGCGCCGTGCTCGCCGTCGAGCTCGTGGCCGCCGCGCAGGCCGTCGATTTCCGGGCCAGCGTCGCAACCCCTGGCGAGCCGGTGCGCGCCGTCCATGCCAGGCTGCGCCGCGAGGTGCCGACGATGGACGTCGACCGCGTGGTGTCCCAGCAGCTGTTGGCGGCCGACCGCATGCTGCCCGACCTCGTGGCGGCGGCGGAGGACGTGACCGGCCCGCTCGCGTAGGCGTGTCGCACATCCGGGTCCGCGCCGTGTCCGGACGTAGTCTTGGGGAGCATGGTCAGTGCCCGACGACGGGGAGGAGGCTCCGTGAAGGTCTGGGTCAACGGTGCGCTCGCTGGCGGCTCCGACGCGGTCGTCTCGGTGTTCGATCACGGACTGACCACGGGCGACGGGGTCTTCGAGACCGCCAAGGTCGTGGGCGGCCGCCCGTTCGCGCTGACACGTCACCTCGACCGTCTCGCGCTTTCCGCTCGCGACCTCGGCCTGCCGCAGCCCGACCTCGCACTCGTCCGCAGGGCGGTCGACGAGGTTCTCGCGGCCAACCCGCTCGACGGGACCGGCCGGCTGCGGATCACCTACACGGGCGGAGTGTCGCCCCTCAGCTCGGAACGAGGCGACGGTGATCCCACCCTCGTGGTCGCGGTGTCAGCCGCGAAGCCGTGGCCGGAGACGGCCGCGGTCGCGACGGTGCCGTGGCCGCGCAACGAGCGCGGCGCGACTGCCGGCCTGAAGACGACGTCGTACGCCGAGAACGTGCGGGCGCTCGCCTACGCCGCGGAGCGCGGGGCCTCGGAGGTGATCTTCGGCAACACGGTGGGGAACCTGTGCGAGGGTACCGGCACCAACGTCTTCCTGCGGATCGGTGATCGCCTCGTCACGCCGCCGCTGACCGCGGGCTGCCTCGCGGGCGTGACGCGTGCCCTGGTCCTCGAGTGGGTCGGCGCCGACGAGCAGGACGTGCCGATGGCGGCCTTCGAGGGGGCCGACGAGATCTTCCTGACCTCGTCCACGCGCGACGTCCAGGCCGTGCACCGCGTCGACGACCGGCTCCTGTCCGACGCGCCGGGCCCGCTCACGCGCAAGGCCAGCGAGGTCTTCGCCGAGCGCAGCGCGCAAGACGCCGACCCGTAACGCCGACCCGTAACACTGCGCCGCGCCTGCGCCGGCACGCGGGCGCAGTCGAGGGTCTCGAGCGCGGCCCGCCTGCGATTGTCGCGCATCCGGCGGCCTCAGCCGGTGCTCAGCCGGTGCCGCCCGCTGCCGCCATGCGGCGGCGGGCCCGGTAGGCCGCGACGTGCAGCCGGTTGCCGCAGGTACGGCTGTCGCAGTAGCGCCGGCACCGGTTGCGGGACAGGTCGACCAGCACCCGGCGGCAGTCCGGGGCGTCACACGTGCGCAGCCGTTCCAGCTCGCCTGCGGCGAGCAGGAACGCCAGCGCCATCCCGCCGTCGGCGGCCAGGTGCTCGGCAAGGCTCGCCCCGGGTGCGAAATAGTGCACGTGCCAGTCGTAGCCGTCGTGGTCGGTGAGGCGCGGCGTGGTGCGCGCGTCGGCGACCAGAGCGTTCACCGACCGCACCGCGGAGCGCAGGTCTCCCGCGCGAAACACCGCGTGCAGTTTCCCCCGGACCGCTCGCACTGTCTCGAGGTCGGCTGCCGTGAGGCCCCCGACCTCGCTGATCGCGTGGTCGTCGACCCATGACAGCAGGGAGGGGACACCGGGCAGCTGCTCTTCGCCGCCCGCTTCCGGGGCGGTGTTGACGAGGTCGACCACCGCGCCGAGGGCGCGTTCCGTGTCGTGCCCGAGAAACACCTGCACTCCTGGAGCCGATGTGGGCCGTGCCAACCCCCGCCAAGGCACTCCAAACCCCCGTCAAGGGAAGACTATGGGAGGAACCCCATACACGTCTGCGGCGAGATCATGATCGATCCCGCCGTTGCCGTGCGGAGCTGGTGTCCGGGGGCGCTCAGTCCTGGGTGAGCAGGCTCGCCAGCTCGGCGTCGATGTCGATGTGCTGATGCTCGCAGCCTGGCGGCACGGCCGTGTGCGTGCGCGCGAGGAACGACTCGAGGATCCGGGCCGGCGCCTCGAGCAGAGCCTGCCCCTCCGGTGAGCTGAGGGCGATGCAGACGACGTTGTGGCCGCGGCTGCGGGCCGGCCACACCCGCACATCGCCGGCGCCGGTCGGGCGCTCGATCCCCTCGTTGAGAAGGTCTCGGGCAAAGACCCAGTCGACGCTCTCGTTGTCGCCGGTATAGAAACGGGCATGTACGGCATATGGGTCGGAAGTCTCGTACCGGAGACCTGCCGGTACGGGGACCGAGGAGTCGGTGGACACGACGAGGCGCAGGTGAAGTTCACAGGTGACGGCGGTAGTGTGCGCTCGGCTGTCCA
Organism: Streptomycetales bacterium; assembly: GCA_050699195.1. Classification (GTDB taxonomy): domain Bacteria; phylum Actinomycetota; class Actinomycetes; order JBOHCZ01; family JBOHCZ01; genus JBOHCZ01. The sequence continues at coordinate 15,134 of JBOHCZ010000237.1, read as the reverse complement.
TAGGGAGCCGCCTTTCCGCTCGTGGTGCGATCCCGGGATTAACGCACGCGGGCAAAGGCAAATTGCCACCCCAGAGGCTCCGGTAAACCAGGGTGTCCGATATGCACCTTGTCAATGACCCTTTCGGCGCAGAATAGGGGCTGTAACAGGGTGATGGACGGGTAGGGCCTGCAAGGAGGGGCCTCCGCCGGCCTGGTGACGCCGGGGCACGGCGGGCTGGGGCGACTGGGTACTGTAAGGCTCATGGGGGACCAGGCAGAGCACGGCACCGATACCGGTGACCGGCCCACCCAGACCCGGCGGCGCTGGGGCAGTCGCGCCCCGAAGGCCGTCCGGCGTAACCCCGCGCTGCACCTGACATGGCGTGTGGTGGTGTTCATGGTGGGCGTGGCGATCGTCGCTGGGGGTCTGGCGATGCTCGCGTTCCCCGGCCCGGGGTGGGGGGCGATCTTCGTGGGGCTGGCCGTGCTGGCCACCGAGTTCGTCTGGGCCCAGCGCCTCCTCGCTTGGGTCAAGGAGCAGGCGATCAAGATCCGTGACCGGTCGAGGGACCCCGCCGTACGGCGCCGCTACCGCGCGGTGGCCGCAACGGCGGTCGTACTGGTCGCGGCCGGCGTCGGGTGGTACCTGGTGAGCTACGGCTTCCACCTGCCGGATCTGCCGATCCTGTAGGCGTTTCCGGGGTCCCAGCGGGGCGGCGCCGTACGGCGTGCCGGGCGAGCCCGTTGCGGTAGGGTGGCCGTCGTTCGGGCGATTAGCTCAGTGGGAGAGCGCCTCGTTCACACCGAGGAGGCCACTGGTTCAAACCCAGTATCGCCCACCAGGTTTCCGCAGGTCAGAGCAGGGTTTTCGGATCCGGATCTGAACTCGGGAACATACGGGGAACAAGGAGCGGCCAGATCTGGCCGCTCCTGTCCTGTTTCTGGGCTGCGACAATCAGAGTCGTGGACCTCCGAATAGACCTCGACGCCGCAGCAGCAGAGCTGTCCTCGCGGCTCGGAAGGCGCCCTGACCTCGAGGTCGGTCCGCTCACCTGGAAAGACATGGGCGACGACTACGACACGCCCTGGGCCGCCGATCGTCGGTCCATCCAGCAGGCCTACTCGGTCGGCGTCCAAGTTCGTCGGGGCAGCGTCGGCGGCGTCGGCGAGGGTGACCAGGCGTCGGGTGAGGGTGGCAGGCATGGCGGGCTCCGAGGTCGTGGCGGACGCCGTTCGTCCGCTCCTGACCCTCAAGGCCGCTTGGTCGCGTCGAGTGGCCAGCAGTCTGCGTCTTCGGGCTCTAGGTTTGGTTCATGCAGCCACTCGCCGAGGTGACGTTGACGCGACCGTGGCATTGGGGCGTCGCCGTTCTCGGCGACCCTCTCGCGGAGGTGCCGGGCAGCATGGCTGGACAGACCGTGGTCGTCGGTGACGGCGTGGTCGCCATCGGTGTTCGGCACGCGCAGGACATCGACGCCGAGCGTTTCGAGGGCGACTGGGACTGAGCCACAGCAACGTTCCATGTGCGTTCCCTCGCCCAGGAGGAACCCGTCGAGCGTCATGTTCTCTGCGACATCCAGATCGCCACACCGAACGAGACTGTCTCGCTCGGCGATGCGGACGGCACGGTGATCATTCCTGCGCCGAGCGCCCGGACGCGGGTCATCGTGTCGAGCGACGAAGTCGACATCACCGGGCTGGACCACGTCTGGGTCGACCTCGTAGCCGCCGACAGTTGACGACCGATCCCTGCAGTTCGCGGCCGGCGACGCAGCGAAGTCTTTACGCGGGGTCGATCTACGAGATGACGAACGGAGCGAAGCCCGGTTCGACTTGCGTGACCGCTAGGTCCGAGAAGATCAGTTCGAGATTGTGACCATTGGTCTCGATCCGCGCTTCGAAGAACGGGATCCCGACATCCCGTGACCAGGAGTCGGCCTCAGCGGACTCCTCCCTGAGCGACATGCCCGGATACAGGCCCTGCCAGTTGACTCCCCAGACGTACCCCTGCTGATCCGGATCGGCGGCGTACGCCTCGTAGTCCAGAAGTCGGTCGTCGAGGGAGCGCTGCCAGACATCCCGGCGTACCGCCGTCGTAGCCGTCGCACGAACGCACTGGGTGAAGCGGTACCTCAGGTGTTCGGGCACGATGCCGGTTCGAGGATCGGCGGTCGCGTAGACGAAGACGTCGTAGTCACGCATGTGTTCCGCGAATCCGTGGAAGACGATCGCCTGGTCGAAGACCTCCTCAAACGCAGCCGCGATCTCCTGGCGATTCATGGACGCCAGCATGCCGGAACGGTCCGAGGGTCGCCGCACCATTTCGGCGCAGTCGGCGCGTTAGCCACTGGATGATGCGAGCGTCGCGGCTGCTGCCTCAGCCGGGTCACAGGAGGGACAGGACCCATGAACGAACCTATCCGCCCGACCTACGACCCGTACCGCGTGGTGCGACACTGCCGGTCGTGACCGAGGAATGGTTCCGCAGATCGCGCTCAACTCGGCTGATCAAGGCGTCATGACCTCGCTGATCGAGGCAAGACAAACAAACATGCTCAGGGCCCGCGGCCGGCATCGCGATGTCGGGTCACGCGGACTCATCTAGCTCCTGGTGGATCTCCTCCACGTACTCCTCGATGTGTTGCCACAGGTACTCCTCGAGAACTTCGTCGAGGCTCATCGGCGGCAGCTCGTGGGCTGCGACGAAGCCGCGCAGGTCATCGATGAGTCGTCGTTCGTTCGCGTACTGACTCAGCCGGTCCATGAGCATCGACGCGCGACGTCGCACCGAACGTGCCGACGTGGGACTTTGGCGCGCTACGAGCTCGACCACGGCTGGTGACGTGAGACCGGCGCGACCCCTTCGCGCCGGGGCGGACTGCGCGTCCGCCACCGCCGCGAGCTGCTGCAACAGCGAGGCTTCCGACAGGCTCAGCACGCCGCTGAGGAGCGCGCGCTGCACGAGAAGGCTCGACTCGAACACCGCGTCTGCGTGAAGGTCGGGGAGGCCGGCGAGGAGGTCGAGGTCCTCAGCGTTGTCGCACAGTGTTGTGTTCGCCCAGGTGCGATCGCGTCGCTGCGCTGCCTCAGCGTGCCCCAGTTCGGCGAGCAAGGAGCGCCGTACGGCGCGGAGGACGGTCGCGGCCACACACCGCTCCGCCGGCCGGATCCGGATCTGCACCCAGAGCTCGCCGGCCGTCAGTGCATCGATGTCCGGCGAGAGGTCCCGCAGGCGGTCGGCCAGACGCGTCGCGCCCGGCAACAGCAGCCACGCCAGAACCGCTGCCGCCTCGGCGTCGTCCTGGGCCAGCCGATGGAGACGGGTAAGCAGAGCGTCCTTGGTCCCCGTCGACGCCCGTCGCGTCCAGTCGGGCAGGTCGAGGAGGTCGTCAACGACCGCCAGGTCTGGATCTTGATGGCACCAGCGCTGCCACGCCACGGCCGCAGCCACCATCACTGGGCCGTCGACATCGTCCAGTCCGAGACTCTTGGCGACGCTCATTGTGATCACCCCTTCCGCGCCAGGTGAGACCGCCTGTCACTAGGTAGGTGTGCAAGGCGTGTCCGGATTTGGCATGGACACGCCGCGCAACCTGGCCACAGCCGTCCGCGCTCGGTCACGTCTGCACAGGTCAGACGCCGAATCGCACGATCTGTCTGAGTAGATCTGGTCAGATATCCTCGGAGAGTGTCCGGGCACTCCTTGATCGTGTACGCCCGCCGCGCGGCCGGGCTGACCCAGGACGCCCTCGCGCGGCTCGGCGGAACGTCTCAGCCGACCCTGTCGGCGTACGAGCGCGGCACGAAGTCGCCGTCGCTGGCCGTCGCCGAGCGGATCATCGAGGCGGCGGGGCATCGGCTGGAGGTCGTGCCGAACTCGGAGTTCGTGGAGGTGCCCGGCCAGCACGGCTTGCACCCGTTCTGGCTCGCCAACCAGTTGTGGCGGCTGGATCCGGAAAGTGCGTTCAGGACGGTGCTACTTCCCGGACTTCATCACGAGTGGCCGGTGTCGCGGCGGCCTTTCTACCTCCACGACCGCACCGATCGGGCGCGCGCCTACGAGCTGATCCTCCGCGAGGGAAGTCCCCGAGACCTGCTCGACTACATCGACGGTGCGCTGCTCGTCGACATCTGGAAGGAGCTCGACCTGCCCGACCCGATCCACCGCGCCTGGCACCCCCTTATCCGCAAGACGCTGCAGACGCACCGCCGGCGGCGAGCGGCCGCCCCAGGAGGCGAAGGCCCACCCGGGGCGCTCATTCGACTCCGACCCAGCGAGCGGGCCCACTTCCAACGGTCAGGTCACGACGTGCAGGACGACCAGCCCGGCAGCTGAACCCGAGCCCAATCCACGAACCCGAGTCCTGCGAGACTGTCGTCATGCCTGACGTCCGCCGCTCGTTCCCCGAACCGCCGTGGGGCGGGCCCGAGATCGTTCACACGCCAGGCATGGCCGACGATCTAATGCACGAGATCGCGCCGCTGCTCGCCGAGGACGGCATCGACCTCAACGACCCCGACTCGATACCGGACATGACCGCCCTCCAGCGGGCGCTGGACCGAGCGATCGAGCGCCGCAACATGGCGCTGTTCACACCCGTCGGCGAATCGCGCGCGCTCGCCCTCACGACTCTGCGCCTGTACGTCGAGGCGATCGCGGACGGCGAGACCGAACTTGCCGGAGCAGTCCTCGCGACGGCCGTCCCGGAATCGCCAGACAACTCCGTGGCCACCGTGGCGGGCACCATCGGAGTGGCTCTCGACCTGCTCGACGAGATCCTCTCCGGGCGCCACGACGAGGCGCCGGCCGGCATCGGCGCACGCACGCGGCTGCCGAAGGGGCACTGGGTCGGCGAGCGTGCAGCACGCGACGTCCTTGACCTCGCCCGCAAGGGTCGCGCGTTCGCCACCCTCGACTCGCTGATCCGACGCCAGGGCAGCCCGGCAGTTCAGTCAGGCGCCGCGCTGGCGCTCGCCGCCACGTTCCAGGCGTGGTCCGACCTGACCGGCAAGCCCGTCGACCAGGTGACGCCGGCGGTGTTCAGCGCCGAGTGACGGCAGCCCGGCAGCGCGAAACTCACTTGGCCGAGCCTCTCGTGCAGCCCACCATGGGTGGCATGTCCGCACAGCACCCGGCATTCTCGGACGACCTCGCCCGCGACCTGCACGACCGCCGCTTTCAGGTGGCCTACCGCTGGGTATCGCTGCGGATCTCCGCTGTCGACCTTGCGGTCAACGCTGTTCGCTGTCTCAGCCGACGGCGAGTCCAGTGGTGATCTACGCGCCAACGCTAAGAGCGAAGACCTCGTGCGCGGTCTCAGCGTCCGGGGCGTTGTCGTCGGTCGGAGGCAGCACGAACTGGATCTGCGCGCCGAGTGCGTCGGCGAGCTTGATCAGCGTCGGGACGGTCGGCGCGATCATGCCGCGCTCGATCCGGCTGATGTCGGCCTGGGCGACACCGCTGAGTTCGGCGAGATCCGACTGGCGCAGGTTGCGCGCCTTGCGGGCGGAGTAGATCACGCGGCCGAATGCGTAAGCAGCACGGAAAACGCGCTCGGCCTCGCGCCCCTCGGCGGCCTGGTCGGCACGACGCTCGCGCGCGTACTCGGAGAACTTCTTGGCCATGATGACTCCTCTCGAGACCAGTGTATGGGTGATAACCCATACGAACAATGCTGTGCGTCAGCGTCTCCGTCGGCGGCCGCTTCTTCGCTTCGCTGGCCTGCTGGAGCCGCCAGGCGCGGAGCCGCTTCCGCGCTTCCTCGATCTCCTTGTTCTGGCGGCGGGGGCTGTCATCGCTGCCCTTGTCGTAGCCGTGGAGGAGCAGGATGACCTTCTGGCCGTGGAAGTGCACGAACAGCCGGAGCAGGATCTTCGCGCGCTTCGCTGGCTTCCTGGCGCCTGACTCGGCGTAGAGGGCCTTGATCGTCGGGGCGTCATGCCGGACCCGGAACTCGTGAAGCCCCTCACCGAGAGCCTTCAGCCAGGGCGTGCTCGCGAGCGTGAGCCCATCCTTCTCGAGGATCTCCTCGATCGCGGTGGCCAACGCCTCGAACTCGACCTCGCCAAGATCGCCCATCCAGACTTCGACGGGACGCCTACCGTCGGCGTCCTCGTAGAACTCGGCGGTCCACGTGCTCACTTGGTCACCGTCCCACTCGTCTCCGACACCAACGCGGAGAGTCGCTTCGCGATCTCCGCGTCACGGTCGGCGGCGGGGTCTGTCAACTTAAGGGTGTAACTGGATCTTGATGGGTTACTTGCGGCCTGCGCTGAGTCGGCCGTCGAAGGTGATCTCGAACGCGTTCAAGGCGCCCTTCCAGCGGTTGGTCCAGCGCCGGCGGCCTTCCGGGCCGGGTAGTAGACCTTGTAGAGCGTCGACGGCGCCATGTGGGCGTTGCTGTCGGCGGCCGCCGGGAAGAGCAACGCGTCCTTGGCCTTGCCGGTGTGGTTCTTCAGGTGCGCCACGACCGGGATCAGGTGCGGCGGGATGGCCACGTCGCGGACACCGGCATCCGACTTCGGCGAGCCGACGACGAACTTCCCGCCGACCCGCACCACGCCGCGGGTGATTGAGACCCAGTTGGTGCGCAGGTCGATGTCGCCGCGGCGCAGCTCGGCCAGCTCGCCGAAGCGCATCGCGCACCAAGCGGCGAGGAGCGCCATCAGCTTGTAGCGGTCGGGCAACGCCTCGACGATCGTCTCCAGTTCCTGGAGCGACGCAGGTCGGACCTTGTGGGCGCGCTTGACGTTGCCAGCACCGCGGATGTGCGCCGGGTTGTACGGGATCAGAGGCTTCGGTCGCGCCGACGCCGCCGATCCGAGGATGGTGCGCAGCAGGCTGTAGGCCTGTGCACGGATGGTTTCCTTGCCGGGTGCGAGGGCGTCATACCACTTGGTGACGTCCTCGGCGGTGATCCGGTCGAGCCGCTCGTCGCCGAAGGTCGGGTAGATGTGGGTGTCGAGCAGCATCCGGTACTGCTGGCGCGTAGTCGGGCGCAACTCGCGGCCGCGGGTCTTGCGCCCCTCGAGCCACTGGTCGCCATACGCCCGCATCGTCGGCGCCGTGCGCCGGGAGGCGCCCCGTGCGGCGGCGTCCGGTGCCCAGACCTCCATCTGGCGTCAATAGATCCCGAAACTGCCCTCTGACCTGTGAGTTTACGTGAGAACTAGTGTCGCCGGGAGACCAGGCGGAGGAGCGCCTCTCAGTCGAACCCAGTATCGCCCACCTCAACGGCCACCCCACCCAGCGGCTACCCGGCACGCTCAACGTCAGCATCGACGGCATCCGCGGCCGCGCCCTGCCCGCCGTGCTGCCCGAGCTCGCCGCCTCCACCGGCTCGGCCTGCCACGAAGGCGTCGACACCCCGTCCGAGGTCCTGCTCGCCATGGGCCTGCCCGCCGACCGGGCCGCCGCCGCGCTGCGTCTGTCCCTGGGCCGCTGGACGACCGCGGATGAACTGCGGGTGGCCGCCCGGCTGATCGCCGATCAGGTCGCCCCCCGGCTCAGGACCTCCATGTGACCCAGCCCTCGTCCCGGACGCATCGAGTCACCCTGCGTGGGCCTGGGCGAGGATGTGGAACGAGAACGGGGTGGCCTTCTGCCCGGGGAAGTGGAACCGGTCCAGGTGGTCGGTGGTGAAGCCGGCGTTCTCGATATCCGCGGCGGTGTCGCGGCCGATGTGGCAACCGCCCGCGAGTGCCGGCCAGAGCGTGGCGTCCAGCACCCGCTGCACCCGGGTCATCCCGGAGTCGTCGGCCCGCCCGTGCTCGAGCACGCGCAGCTGCCCGCCTGGGCGCAGCACGCGACGGGCCTCGCGCAGGGCGGCGGCCGGGTCGGGGACCGAGCAGAGCACCATGCAGAACACGGCGGCGTCCCTGCTGTGGTCGGCGGCGGGGAGGTGCTCGGCCAGGCCGTCGACGACCTCGACCGGAACCGGCGCGTCCGCGGCCACCGCCCGGGCGATCGCCCGCAGCCGCGGGCCGCCTGCAGCGGATAGGGCTGCTCGAACGGCAGCTGGACCGCACTCGTCACCTGAACCTCACAAGTTACGCTCGTTTGTAGACTTGCAAGTACACAAGCTACTTGTAGACTCCGGCGTACACAAGAGGAAGTGTGTGTCCATGACCGGAGGAGAACCCGCGGCGGACACGGCCTCGCCGGTTCGGCGGCTGCGCCGGGCCGACCGGCGCGCGCAGATCCTCGACGCCGCCACCCGGGCGTTCGCTCGCTCGGGGTTCGCCGCTACCGGCCTAGACGATGTCGCCGCCGAGGCCGGGATCACCCGGGTGCTGCTCTACCGGCACTTCGACTCGAAAGCCGACATGTATCGAGCCGTCCTTGACCGCGCAGGCAACCGGCTGCAGGAGCGCGTCGGCAGCGACGAGTTCGACGACCAGTCCATTCCGGCCCTGCTCCGCGCTGCCGCCGCCGACCCCGACGCGTTCCGCCTGCTGTTCCGCCATGCGGCCCGTGAGCCGGAGTTCCGCGATATCACCGACGGTCTGGCCGCGATGTCCGCCGACGTCGCCCGGCGGAACCTCGCCGCGCTGATCCCCGACGGCCCCTGGCTGGGCTGGGCATCCCAGCTGATCCCGGCACTCACCATCGAGGCCGTCATCGCCTGGCTGGACGCCGGTCAGCCCGACCCCGACCACGCCGCCGACCGGATCGGGCTGGCCATCCGCGGCGTCATCCGCGCCACGCAGCACGACACACCAGCAGTGCGGAACCGGGCGCGGTAGCGGGCGGCCCACGCGGCCGGGCGACACGTCGAGGGCCGAGTTTCAGCCAACTAGCCGAGGTCCCGGGACCGTCGGGCTGCACTACCGCCGGCACCGCTAAACCGGCGGCCGACATGCACGACGAGGCACTCGCGGCAACCGCCCGCCAGCTGGACCCGGACGTGCTCGCGGTGCAAGAGGTGGGCGATCCCGACGCGCTGAACGATCTCGCCGCGTTGCTCGATGGTTACGAGCACACTGCGACTGCATCCCCGGACGGGCGCGGCATCCGGGTCGGGTTCCTGTCCCGCCTGCCGCTGCACGGCGTCCGGGGGGCGGCATTCCTGAGGGGCGCTGCGCCCGATCCAGATCGACGACACCCCCAACTGCATATCCGTGGTCGGGCGGGCCGTGTGCTGACCGCGCAGGTCGAGGCCTCCGGCCACACGGTGTCGCTGGTGACGTGCCACCTGAAGTCCAAGCTGCTGACGTTCCCAGGTGGGCGGTTCTCCACTACGGATGAGGCTGAGCGTGCTCGTTTCGGGGCGTTCGCGCTGTACCGGCGTGCCGCCGAGGCCGTGACCGTTCGGGCGGTCGCGACCGAGCTGCTGGCCGGGGACGGGCAACACCGGGCCGTGCTCGTGCCCGGCGACCTGAACGACGAACCCGACGCGGCGACCACGGAGATCCTGCACGGCCCACCGGGATCCGAGATCGGCACCGGCGGCTACGCCCAGCCTGATCAGGGCGACGGGCAACGGCTGTGGAACCTCGCCGCCCGGATCCCCGCGCCCGAGCGCTTCTCGTGCATCTACCGGGGCCGACGCGAGTTGATTGACCACTCCTGGCCAGCCACCTGATCACGCACGCCGTCATCGACGGCGAGGTCACCACCGGCCCAGCACCCGTCAATCGGCGACAACCCGAACACCCGCCGGGACGCCCCGGATCCGATCACCGCCCCATCGTCGCCACGATCAGGTTGAGCTGAATCGCGCCAACGCCGTGATCTTGTCGGTGGTCGGAGCAGCGCCCAGCAAGCGAGGGCCAGTCCACTTTAGATTTCGGCCGTCGCAAGGTGTTCGAGGGTCTCCTTCGGCGTGCGGCGGTACTTTCTCGTGCCCGCGCCCGAAGGACCCGCTTGATCGTGCTCGTACTAACGTCATGGTGTTCGGCCAGCTGGACGAGCGTCGATCCAGCCAAGTACGCAGCCGCGAGGGTGTTCGAATCGATCTTCGCTCGGGCGGCCGAAGACGGCGCATCCCGCCCGGGCACCGAAGCGACAGATGTCCTGTTGGCGTGCGATCGGTGCGTGTCGACCAGCGCCAACGTCCTGACCAGGGCAATCGCTTCCTCGGGTTGGTTCGAGTAACGACGCATAAGCTCCACCCTTGTCGGTCGGCGTCAGTCCGCGGCGGCCCCAGTCGCATCCCGGGGCCCGGAAAGTCGGCGGATCCCGGGCAACCTGCTCGGTAGCATCGACTCGAACCGGTGCTGATCTCGACGCCGGTCGTCGTGTCCACCGTAGTGTCCACCGTCGTGCCGACCACCGTGTCGCCGGCACGCCGTCGCCGAGGAGCAACCGTGTCCGACGTCCGTATCACCCTCGGCCGCATCCCACGCGTGATGGCGGCCGGGACGACGGCGGGGGAGATCCTCGCTGAGGCGGGCGCCGATGCCGTCGCGGTGCGGGTCAACGACACCGAGCTCCGCGACCTCTCCTGGGAGCCAGGTGACGGAGACCGCCTCGAGGCAGTCCCGATCGGCTCCGAGGATGGGCGGGCCATCCTCCGTCACTCGACCGCGCATGTGCTCGCCCAGGCGGTGCAGGACCTCTTCCCCGACGCGAAGCTGGGCATCGGGCCCCCCGTCGAGAACGGCTTCTACTACGACTTCGACGTGCCTGAGGCGTTCCGCCCCGCCGACCTCAAACGCATCGAGAAGCGCATGCAGGAGCTCATCAAGGAGCGCCAGCGCTTCTCCCGGCGGGTCGTCGGCGACGACGAGGCGCGCGAGGAGCTCGCCGCCGAGCCCTACAAGCTGGAGCTGATCGGCCTCAAAGGCGGCGCGGGGACCGGCGACGAGGCGAGCGTCGAGGTCGGGGCGGGCGAGCTGACGATCTATGACAACCTGCGCGACGACGGGTCGGTGCAGTGGAAGGACCTGTGCCGCGGTCCGCACCTGCCGACCACCCGGCACATCCCCGCCTTCACCCTGATGCGCTCGGGCGCGGCGTACTGGCGGGGGAGTGAGAAGAACCCGCAGCTGCAACGCATCTACGGCACCGCGTGGGAGTCCCGCGACGCGCTGAAGGAGCACCTGCGGCTGATCGAGGAGGCCGCCAGGCGCGACCACCGCACGCTGGGCAGCCAGCTCGACCTGTTCAGCTTCCCGCCCGAGATCGGCAGCGGTCTGCCGGTGTTCCACCCCAAGGGAGGGGTGGTGCGCCGGGTCATGGAGGAGTACTCTCACCGCCGGCACGAGCAAGCCGGCTACTCCTTCGTGAACACCCCGCACATAGCGAAGTCGACGCTGTTCGAGACCTCCGGGCACCTTGGGTGGTACGCCGAGAGCATGTACCCCCCGATGGAGCTGGAGGGGGCGGAGTACTACCCCAAGCCGATGAACTGCCCCTTCCACATCCTGATCTACAAGTCGAGGGGGCGGTCGTACCGTGAACTGCCGCTGCGGCTGTTCGAGTTCGGAACGGTCTACCGGTACGAGAAGTCGGGCGTGGTGCACGGGCTGACCCGGGTGCGCGGTCTCACCCAGGACGACGCGCACATCTTCTGTAGCCCCGAGCATCTCGCCGACGAGCTGGCGAGCCTGCTGGCGTTCGTGCTCGGCCTGCTGCGCGACTTCGGTCTTGAAGACTTCGAGGCCGAGCTCGCCACCCGGCCCGAGAAGTACGTCGGTGAACCCCTGCAGTGGGAGCGGGCCGAGGCGGCGCTGCAGCACGCCCTCGAAGAGGCGGGCGTCTCCTACGTCGTCGCTGAGGGCGAGGGCGCGTTCTACGCCCCCAAGATCGACGTGCACGTCCGCGACGCCATCGGGCGGCGCTGGCAGCTGTCTACGCTGCAGGTCGACCTGCAGCTCCCCGAGCGCTTCGGCCTCGAGTACCAGGCCTCCGACGGGACACGGCAGCGCCCATGCATGATCCACCGGGCGCTGTTCGGGTCCGTCGAGCGCTTCTTCGGCATCCTGCTCGAGCACTACGCGGGGGCGCTGCCTCCGTGGCTCGCACCTGTCCAGGTCGTCGGCGTCCCCATCGCCGACCAGCACGTGCCCTACCTCGAAGGGGTGGCCGAGCGGCTGGGGGCCCGGGGGATCCGGGTCGAGGTCGACGCGTCCGACGACCGGATGCAGAAGAAGATCCGTAACGCCCAGAAGCAGAAGGTGCCCTACATGCTTCTTGCCGGCGACGCCGACGTGTCGCAGGGAGCGGTGTCGTTCCGCTACCGCAACGGTGAGCAGCGCAACGGCGTTCCTGCTGACGCGGCGGTCGAGGAGATCGTGCGGGCCGTCGAGGAGCGTGCCCAGGTCTGAGGGCACCTGGGGGGAGCGGTGGCGTGCTCCTGTGCGGCCTGCCTGCATAGGCTGCACGCATGACCGAGCCGGAGCGGCCGGAGCCGCAGCCCCAGGAGGGTGTCGGCGAGTCCGATGCGTTCCGGCGGCTGTGGACTCCCCACCGGATGGCCTACATCAAGGGAGAGAACAAGCCGGGCAACACCGAGGCGGATGATTGCCCGTTCTGCCGTATCCCCCGCCTGTCCGACCGGGAGGGGCTCATGATCGCCCGCGGGCGCTGTGTCTACGCCGTGCTGAACCTCTATCCCTACAACGGCGGCCACCTCATGGTGTGCCCCTACCGGCACGTCGCCGACTACACCGGTCTCGAGGAGGCCGAGACCGGCGAGCTCGCGGCGTTCACCAAGCGGGCCATGACGGCGCTGCGTGCCGCCTCGGCCGCGGAAGGCTTCAACATCGGGCTGAACCAGGGCGGCGTCGCGGGGGCGGGCATCGCGGCTCACCTGCACCAGCACGTCGTGCCCCGTTGGGGGGGCGATACGAACTTCATGCCGGTCGTCGGGCACACCAAGGTGCTCCCGCAGCTGCTCGCCGACACCAGGGAGCTGCTCGCGGCCGCGTGGCCGCGGGACTGACCCGCGCCACTCCCGGACGCATTCCCGGTCCCGGGCGGGCCCGGGGATGGCGAGCGGGTCAGCCGGCCGGTTCCGCCTCCTCGCGGACCTTCGCCGCGACGTGTGAGGGCATCGGCTCGTGCCGGACGTACTTCCGGCTGAACGTCCCCGTGCCGTGCGAGAGCGAGCGCAGCTCGATCGCATAGCGCGACATCTCGAGCTGGGGGACATCGGCCTTGACGACGGTGCGGCCCGTCCCGACGGGCTCGGTGCCGAGCACCCGTCCCCGGCGTCCGGAGAGGTCGCTCATGATCGTACCCACGTAGCCGTCGGGAACGAGGATCCCGACCTCGTCGACCGGCTCCAGCATCAGGATCTGGGTGCTCCTGGCGGCTTCCTTGAGGGCCAGCGCACCTGCGGTCTGGAAGGCCATGTCCGAGGAGTCCACGGTGTGGGCCTTCCCGTCGACCAGGGTCACCCGGATGCCCACCGTGGGGTAGCCGGCGCCGACGCCCCTTTCCATCTGCGCCCGCACGCCCTTCTCCACCGAGGGGATGAACTGCCGCGGGACGGCACCGCCGACGATCTTGTCGACGAACTCGAACCCGTCCCCCTCGGGGAGCGGTTCGACCTCGATGTCGCAGATGGCGTACTGACCGTGTCCACCGGACTGCTTGACATGACGCCCTCTGGCGCTGGCCCGGCTGCCGAAGGTCTCCCGCAGGGGCACCCGGTGGTCCACGGTGTCGACATCGACGCCGTAGCGGCTCCGCAGCCGATCGAGGATCACATCGACGTGCGCCTCGCCCATGCACCACAGGACCAGCTGCCTGGTCTCAGGGTTGACCTCGAGCCGCAGGGTCGGGTCCTCTGCGACGACCCGGTAGAGAGCCTGGGAGAGCTTGTCCTCGTCGGCCTTCGAACGCGCCTGGATCGCCACCGGCAGCAGTGGATCTGGCATGTTCCACGGTTCGACGAGCAGTGGGTTCGCTTTGTCAGAAAGGGTGTCACCGGTCTCCGCCCGGGTGAGCTTGGCGACTGCGCAGATGTCACCGGCGACGCACCGCGAGACGGTGCGGAGCGCCTTACCCAGCGGCACCGAGAGGGTCCCGACCTTCTCGTCGACGTCGTGGTCCTCGTGACCCCGGTCGGCCAGCCCGTGGCCCGAGACGTGCACGGTCGTGTCGGGGCGCAGCGTGCCGGAGAACACCCGGACCAGGCTGATGCGCCCCACATACGGGTCGCTCGTGGTCTTCACGACCTCCGCGCAGAGCCGGCCTGACGGGTCGCAGGACAGCGGTTCGGCGGGCTCGCCTGAGGTGTCCGTGACCGGTGGCACCTGGTGCGCGAGGGGGGAGGGGAACGCACTCGTGATGACCTCGAGCAGTTCCGAGGTGCCCAGCCCGGCCGGCGCGGCGGAGACGAGCACCGGGTAGAAGGAGCCCCGTGCCACGGCCTTCTCGAGGTCCTCGATGAGCATCTTGGTGTCGAGGCTCTCCCCTTCGAGGTAGCGCTCCATGAGGGTCTCGTCCTCGCTCTCCGCAATGATCCCCTCGATCAGGGCGTTGCGGGCCTCCTCGATGCGCGGCAGCTGGTCGGCGTCCGGCTCGCGCTCGCTACGCCGGCCCGCCGAGTAGGCGAAGGTCTTCTGCGAGAGCAGGCCGACGAGCTCGCCGGCGGCCTCACCGGTGCCGAGCGGCAGGTAGAGCGGCAGCACGCCGTTGCCGAAGGCCTCCGTACAGGCGAGCAAGGTCTCGTCGAAGTCACCGCGCGGCGAGTCGATCTTGGTGATCACCACTGCCCGCGGCATGTCGACCTGGGCGCACTCCTCCCAGATCAGCCGTGTCGTGCCGTCGACCCCGTCGGCGGCCGAGACGACGAACAGCGCGGCGTCGGCCGCGCGCAGCCCGGCCCGCAGGTCGCCGACGAAGTCGGCGTATCCCGGGGTGTCCAGCAGGTTGACCTTGACGCCGGCGTGCTCGAGCGGCGCGAGCGCGAGAGAGACCGAACGCTGCTGGCGCTGCTCGACCTCGTCGTAGTCGGTGACCGTCGTGCCGTCCTCGACGCGACCGGCCCGGGGGACCGTCCCGGTCGCCACGAGGAGGGACTCCACGAGGGTGGTCTTCCCCGCTCCGGAGTGGCCGACCAGCACGACGTTACGCACCGCTTCCGGCTGGTCGACCGTGGGTGCCCTCCCGGCGGCTCCCGCGGGGCCACCTGACCTGTCTGCCATAGCGCCTCCTCCTGGTCGAGAGTGGGCGCGCCAGCCCGGCCGGGGCGGCGCGCC
>JBOHCZ010000236.1:0-12947 GCA_050699195.1 Streptomycetales bacterium | reverse complement strand
CCCTCACTTCGCGCAGCGAAGGGGCGGAAATGCCAAGATCGACGCGGGGGTGGTGGCCACGCAGGCAATGGCGCAGCAAAAAAGTCCGGTCTCCGCTGAATGGCCCCCAGGATGGGGTGTTGGCCTTACGGCGCTTCGCGGCACGATAGGACGTTATGAGCGACACCCCCACCTTCGACGAGCTTGTGCGCGCCTGGCAGAACGAGTTCCGCCACGATCCCACCGCCGAGTTCTGGACGGACCCTCTGGCCCCTCAGGTCCCGCAGGCCCCTGGGGCGGCGGAGCCGATCCATGCCGGCTTGGGCGGCCCCGTGGGGTGGAGCGTCCCCGCGCAGCGCACGGCCGGGCGGCAGTACGGCTGGGGCCCGTAACGGGCGGCCGGCACTCCTGCCCGCAGCGACCATGGAGCACCGCTCAGCGCATCTGATGCGCGCCGCACGGTACCTGACGGCAGGACCGCGGCGCGGCCAGCTCGAGATCGTCGAGCGGGAGCGCCCCGTCCCGGGACCCGGCGAGGTCCTGGTGCGCGTCCGCGTGTCGGGTGTGAACCCCACCGACTGGAAGGCACGGTCGGGTCTGCGGGGCACCGCCGCCGGTTTCGCGGAGGTGATTCCCAACCAGGACGGCGCGGGCGAGGTCGAGGGTGTCGGCGAGGGCGTCGATCCCGGCCGGATCGGAGAGCGCGTCTGGCTGTACGACGCGCAGTGGGAGCGGGCACACGGTACCGCCGCCCAGTGGATCGCGCTGCCCTCCGAGCAGGCCGTCACGCTTCCCCCGGGGACACCTCTCGACGTAGGCGCCGGTCTCGGCATCCCCGCCATGACGGCGCACTGGAGCCTGTTCGCGGACGGGGACCTGGCCGGTGAGACCGTCCTCGTGCAGGGTGGCGCGGGGGCGGTCGGCCAGGCCGCGATCCAGCTCGCCCGCCGGGCGGGCGCCCGGGTCGTGGCCACCGTCAGCTCGGCGCGCAAGGCGGAGATCGCGCGGTCGGCCGGCGCGGACCTCGTGGTGAACTACCTCGAGGAGGACGTCGCGGCGAGGGTGCTCGGGCTCGCCCCGCACGGCGTGCGCCGGGTCGTCGAGGTCGCGCTCGACGCGAATCTGGAGGTCGATGCCGCGGTCGTCGCGGACGGGGGCACGATCAGCACCTACGGTGTCGTAGCCTTCTCCCCCGCTCTGCCCCGGTCGCTGTGGGTCCGCAACGCCACGCTGCGCTTCGTCCTCGTGTACACGGTCCCCACAGCTGCCAAGCGATCCGCGGTCGCCGACATCACGGCCGCGCTCAGGGCCGGAGCCCTCGCACCGCTCCCGCCGATCAGGTTCCCGCTCGACGAGATCGGCGCCGCCCATGACGCGGTCGAGGACGGCGCCGTCGGCAAGGTGCTCGTCGACATCCCTTGAGGTGGGCGGCCTCGCCGGGTTCCGGCACGGCGGCACGGCACGGCGGAGGGTCGCCGCTCAGCCGGTCGAGTAGTCCTGCTGGGTCCGTGCATAGTCGACGAAGCCATCGAGCGCCCGGGGGTTCGCCATCGCATTGCGGTTGGCCGCCCGCTCGGGCGCAACGCCGCGGAGGATCCTGCGCACCGGCACCTCCATCTTCTTGCCGGTGAGCGTCATCGGGATGTCCGGTACCTGGACGATCCGGTCGGGCACGTGGCGCGGCGTGTACGCACTCCGCAGGCGCTGGCCGATCCGCCGCTCGAGCGCGGCATCCAGCCGCAGTTCTCCGGCGAGCTTGACGAACAGCGGCATGAAGAACGTGCCGCCGGGAAGGTCGAGGTTCACGATGAGTGCGTCGTCGACCTCCTCGAGCGTGGCGAGGGCACGGTAGATCTCGGCGGTGCCGATGCGCACCCCGTGGCGGTTCAACGTGGCATCGGAACGCCCCAGCACGAAGCAGCCGCCCCGCGGGTTGATGCGGAAGAAGTCGCCCTGCCGCCAGAGGCCAGGAAAGTCCTCGAGGTAGGTCTCGCGATAGCGCGCGTCGCCGTCGTCACCCCAGAGCCGGAGCGGCATCGAGGGCATCGGTTCGGTGATCACGAGCTCGCCCACCTCGTCGACGACGCTCTCACCGTGCTCGCCGAAGGCGTGTGCGGCCACCCCCAGGGAGCGCGCCTGGATCTCGCCCGCGTACACCGGGAGCGTGGGCACTCCGCCGACGAACCCGGTGCAGACGTCGGTGCCCCCGCTGCCGGTGGCGACCCACAGGTCCGCCTTGACGTTGCGGTAGAACCAGGCGGTGCACTCCGGTGACACCGGCGAGCCCGCCGGCAGGACCGCGCGCAGCCCCGACAGGTCGTGCCGCTGCCCGGGAACGACGCCGGCCTTGGCCATCATGTCGACGTAGGCCGGGCTCGCGCCGAAGAAGGCCACGCCGCAGTCCTGCGCCAGCTTCCAGAGCACGTCGACGTCGGGGTAGGCCGGGTTCCCGTCGTAGAGCACCGGGCACACGCCGAGCAGCAGCGTGCTCACCAGGAAGTTCCACATCATCCAGCCGGTCGTGGTGAAGAAGAACGCCCGTTCACCCGCGCGGAGGTCCATGTGGATGTGCTGCAGCTTCAGCTGCTCAAGCAGGATCCCGCCGTGGCCGTGCACGATCGCCTTCGGCAGTCCGGTGGTGCCCGAGGAGAACAGGATCCACAGCGGGTGGCCGAAGGGGACCTGCTCGAACGTGAAGTCCTCCGCCGGCACAGTCGGGTGGTCGAGCACCGTGTCCCACTGCAACGAGGATCGGCTGGGCGGCTCGGGATCGTCCGGCTTCAGGTAGGGCAGGTGGATGACGGTCTCGACGGTCTCGAGCGCATCGATGATCTGGCGCAGGTCGCCTCGCCGGTCGAACTCCCGGCCGCCGTAGCGGTAACCGTCCACGCAGAACAGCACCTTCGGGGCCAGCTGCTGGAACCGGTCGAGCACGCCGCGCCACCCGAAGTCCGGCGAGCAGCTCGCCCACACCGCGCCGATGCTGGTCACGGCGAGCATCGCGATCACGCTCTGCGGGATGTTCGGCAGGTACGCGGCGACGCGGTCGCCCGGGCGAACGCCGAGCGCGCGCAGCCGGGTCCCGAGGATGCGCACCTGCCCTGCCAGGTCCTCCCAGGCCAGGCCGGTCAACGGGGTGGTCTCGGTCAGGAACAGCAGCGCGTCCGTGCCCGGGCGCTCGCGTGCGAGGACGTGCTGCGCGTAGTTCAGCCGCGCGCCGGGAAACCACTCGGCGCCGGGCATCGCGCGGCGGCCCAGCACCCGGGCGTAGGGCGCGGAGGAGCGGATGCCGAAGTAGTCCCAGATCACCTGCCAGAAGGCGTCGAGGTCCTCGACGGACCAGCGCCACAGTGCCTCGTAGCCCGCGAAGTGCAGGCCGCGCTCCTCCTCGAGCCAGCGCTGGAACGCGGTGATGTTGGCGCCCGCCACCTGCGCTGGGCTGGGCGTCCACAGCAGGTCGCCTTCGCGAACCTCGCCGGACTCGCGGCCGGCCGCCGTCACAACCGCGACCGTTGACAACTGCTGGCCGGTCGTGCTGGGAGGTGTCGCCATTGGGTCACCCCATTCCGCGCCTCGATCAGAGGACACGACCATCCCTCAGGCGGGCGGCGCCGGGCAATCATCGGCCGGCAACTTTCCGGTGTGAAAAGCGGCGCGGCGGCGCGTCCGGCGTTCACAGCGCCCCGAGGAGCACCTCGAGCGGGGCCGCGTCGTCGCCGGGCAGGCTGAGTACGACCCCGTCGACCAGGGGACGGGCCGCCCCCAGCAGGTCGGTCGCGAGTTCCAGGCCGGTCCGTTCAGCGTGGGCGCCTGCGTGCTCCATGGCGCGGATTGTGGCGTCCGGGATCATCAGGTCGGGCACTTCGTGGGCGAGGTACTCGGCCTCCAGGAAGCTGCGCAGCGGCGCGACGTGCAGCAGCGTGGGGACCCGGTCGTCACCGAGCGCGTGCAGGATCCGGCGGAGAGCGTCGAGCTCGTAGGCCGGCCGGGTCACCAGGAACTGGGCGCCGGCCTGCACCTTGGCCCGGGTGCGGGCGATCTCTGCCGCCAGGTCCTGGGCACCCGGGTTCACCGTTGCCCCGATGTGGAACGCGGTCTTCGTCGCCAGCGTGAGCCCGTTGCAGTCCCGGCCCTGGTTGAGCTGTGCCAGCAGCTCGATCAGGCCCAGGGAGTCCACGTCCCAGATGCCGTCGACGTTGGGGTAGTCGCCGAGCTGCGGCGGGTCACCCGTTGCGCATACGACGCTGCGCATCCCGAGCGCGTGCGCCCCCAGGGTGTCGGCCTGCAGCGCCATGATGGTCTTGTCCCAGGTGGTTGCGGTGGCGATGGTCTCGATGCCGTGTTGCTCGAGGTGCAGGGCGAAGTTGATCGCGTTGACGTGGGCCCTCGCACTCTCCCGGGGCGTGACGAGGAAGAGGTCGACGCCGCGGCGCTGCAGTTGCGCCACCCGGTCCCGGGCTTGCTCGACCTCTCCGCCCAGCGGTGGAGGCAATGCCACGGCGGCCACGAACCGGCGGGCGGCCAACTGGTCCGCGACCCCGCCACCAGCCGCCGGCGCGCCGGCCCGTGACCGGGTGTGCTCGCCGGAGACGGTGTTGGTGGTGGCGGTGGTCATGGTGGTCGTGGTGGTGCGGACCGCCGGCGCGCGGCGGGTGACCTCCCGGGCCACGGCCCGGATGTGGGTCGGTGCCGCAGCACCCCCCGACGAGGGTCGCGCCGGCCTCCACGAAACGCCGGGCATAACGCGCGAAGTAGGCGCCGTCGATGCTGTACTCGAAGCGCCGTCCGGCGATCCGGCGGGGCAGTCCGGCGTTCGGCTGAGCGCTGATGGGCAGCCCCGTGTGGCGGCGCAGCTCCTCCACCACGGCGAGCACGCCTTGCGGGCCGAGCGTGCAGTTCGTCCCCAGCATGGCGATGGGATGCCCGCGCAGCGCCGTCGCTACCTCCCGGGGGCTCTCCCCCCCGAGGGTGCGGCCGTCGCCGGCGAACGTCGCCTGGGCAAGCACCGGGAGGTCACCGGCCTCGGTCGCGACAGCGACCGCTTCTGTGAGCTCGTCGAGGTGGCCGAAGGTCTCCAGGGCCAGGATGTCGACTCCGCCCGCCACCAGGGCCTCGATCTGCTCGTGAAGCGCCTCGACCCGTGCGGCGGCCGTCGTACGCCGGCGCTGGCTCACGCTCACCGCCGGGGAAACCGACCCGGCGACCAGGACGGGCCGTCCGGCGGCTCGCGCCGCTTCCTTCGCGACGCGCGCGCCCGCGAGATTGATCTCGCCGACCAGGTCGGCGTACCCGTGGTCGGCGAGGCGGAGCCGGTTGGCCCCGAAGGTGTTCGTCTGGATGACGTCGACGCCGGCTCCGATGTAGCTCTCGTGGATCGTGCTGACAAGCCCCGGGTTCGAGAGGTTGAGCTCTGGCAGTGCGCGGTCGAGGGAGTTGCCCGCCGAGTGGAGCATCGTCCCCATGGCACCGTCGCAGACGAGGACGCGGTCAGCGAGGGCGGTCGGGAAACTGCTCATGGCCCCTCCCCCAGGGCGTCCAGGATCTCCAGCGCCACCTGTGCCATCAGACGGTCACGGTAGTTCTCCAGCTTCAGGCCGGTGATCTGTTCGATCCGCTTGATCCGGTAGGTCACCGTGTTGGGATGCACATGCAGGATGCGTGCGGCGCGCTGCGGGCTGTTGTTCTCCCGGAAGTAGCAGGAAAGCGTGGTGAGGTGCTCGGACCTGCCCTCCCGCCCGGGGGTGCTGAGCCTGCCGAGCACGCCGTCCGCGAAGGAACGCAGCTCGGCGAGATCGGGCACCTGCAACAGCAGCTGGTGTACGCCGAGATCGTCGAAGGCGACGACACGCCCGTGCCTCCCCAGGCGGCGCACCACGTCGATGGTGCGGCGGGCCTCTGCGTAGGAGCGGGCGATCTGAGCCGGCTCGCGGCAGGTCCCACCGATGCCGACGGTCAGCACCGCGTCGGCGAACTGTTCGTGGACGCGGGTGATGCAGGAGCTGCCCAGCTCGCGCGGCCCCAGCGAGTCGTCGGCCAGCCGGCCCGACATCGTGGCCGCGACGACCGCCACCACTTCCGCCTGGCGGGTCGAGGTGATCGCTTCGGGAACCCGGCTGCCGAGGAAGCGCTCGATGGCCTCGGCCACCCTCTCGCCACCACCGTCCGCAACCGGGGTCTCGGCCGACCGCGTGCTCTCGAAGCTGATCGACAGCACGCGGTGGGTCAGGGCGGGGTCGTACCCGAGGTGCTTGGCCCAGGTACGCACCTCTTCACTGTCGCGTCCGCGCCCGAGGATGAGTCCCTCCACGAGGTCATCACGGACCCGGCGCGCCGACGCGGCCACGACGCGCTCGCGTCCGAGGATGACTCCGCAGATCGTGGCCGCGTGCTCGGTCACGAGCAGCCCGATGTCCTCGCCCGGGCTGTGCTCGTCCAGGGTCATCAGGTAGGCAGGCACGTCGTCACCGACCAGGATCGGGGCCACGACGATCGCTCCGGCGTCGCCCACGTCGGGCAGCCGCAGCACCCGTCGCGCCTGCCCCGTGGTGCTCAGCACCTGACCAAGCCGCGGGTGCACGACGTACTCGCGGATCCGCTCGACGGCGCGCTCCGGCGAGCCGTCGGGCACGGCCGCCGCCAGCACCTCCATGGTCGGACTGACGACGGCCACCGTCGCCGCGAGGCGATCGGCGAGCAGCTGGGCGACCGTTCCGACATCGGCGTGCTGCAGGGCCAGGCCCGACAGGTGATGATAGACGGTGACGAGCTCGCGAAGCACGACATTCTCGCGACGCACGTCACCCAGGACGGCTGCATCCGCTGCCTGGTTGGGCGCAGGGCAAGCCATGTCCCCGCACCCTAACGCCGTTGCGGGAGCACGCCCGTGTGGCCGAGCGCGGACCTCAACCCCCGACCCGCTCCCGCAGGATTCGCGCGGCGGAGGTCATCGCCCGCAGCTTGCCCTGCGCGACCGTGCGTGGCAGGTACTTCATCCCGCAGTCGGGTGCGAGCACGATGTCGGCGGCCGGCACGTATTCCAGGGCTCGCTCGACACGGTCGACGACGACCTCGGGGGCCTCGACCGCCTGATCGGAGAGGTCGAGCACGCCGAGGATGATCGTCTTCCCGCGCAGCGGCGCCAGGACCGAGCAGTCCAGATGAGACTGCGCGGTCTCGATGGAGATCTGGTCGACCGGGGAGTCGGCCAGCTCCGGAAGGAACGAGTAGGCCTCGGGCCGGTCGTGGATGATCGCGGCGTAGCCGAAGCAGATGTGGACCGCGGTCGTGCCGGTGACCCCTTCGAGGGCCCTGCGCAGCACCTCGACGCCGTAGTCCTTGGCCTTCTCCGATCGGGCCTGCATGTAGGGCTCGTCGAGCTGGACGATGTCGGCGCCCGCGGCAAAGGTCTCGTGAACCTCGTCGTTCACGATGTCCGCATAGGCCAGGGCCAGGCTGCGCTCGTCCGGGTAGTGGTCGTTCTGCGCCTGCTGGGCCATCGTGAACGGCCCGGGGATGGTGACCTTGATCGGGTTCGCGGTCTGCGCGCGCAGGAAGCGCGCATCGCCGGCCCCCAGCCCGTGGCGGCGGCGCAGCGGGCCCACCACACGGGGGACCGGGTTGGGATGGCCGCTGCGGTCGAGCGCCTCACCGGGGTTGTCGATGTCGACCCCCTCGAGTGCCGTGGCGAAGTGATTCGAGTAGCTCTCGCGCCGCGCCTCCCCGTCCGTGACGATGTCCAGACCGGCGGCCAGCTGGGCCTGCACCGCCAGCACGGTGGCGTCATCGAGGGCCTCGGCGAGCAGCGGCTCGCCGACCCGCCAAAGCTCGAGGGCGCGTACCCGGGGAGGGAAGCGGTGCGCGAGCCGCCCGCGGTCGATCAGCCAGTCCGGCTGCGGGTAACTACCGACCAGCGTCGTCGGAAAGAGCATATGACCTCACTTCTGAACGGCTGCCGCCCGCCGGCACAGCGACCCTCGTCGCGTCGTCGGACGAGGCAAGTATTCGACCGGGGATGACGGCCGTCAACAAACCAGCCCTGTGTTGCGCGCTGCTGTCGTCGAGGTGGCGGGCGTGCTCGGCGGTAGGCTTCCCCCATGGCGGAGCCCGGCCCGATCGCCGCTGTCCCACGCGTGCGCGGGCGTCCGGAGGCGCCTGCGCCACGGGGGTCGCAGACGCAGACGCAGCACCTGCTGCTGACCCTGCTGGGCGACTACTGGTACGAGCGCGAGGATTACCTGCCTTCGGCGGCGCTCGTCGACCTGCTGGCCGAGTTCGCCGTGACGGCGTTCAGCGCCCGGGCGGCGCTGAACCGGCTGACCCGCCGGAGCCTGCTGCGCTGCGAGAAGCGCGGCCGGCGGACCTACTACGCCCTCGCGCCGCGCGCCGCCGCGGTGCTGGCCGACGGGGGCCGCCGCATCGTCTGCTTCGGCGCGCACCCCCCGCCGTGGGACGGCCGGTGGGCCTTCGTCGCCTTCTCCGTGCCGGAAAGCCAGCGGCCGCTGCGGCACGCCCTGCGCGAACGGCTCCGGTGGCTGGGCTATGCCCCGCTCTACGACGCGCTGTGGGTCGCCCCGCGTGACCAGGCCGGGAAGATTCGCGCGGCGCTCGATGAGCTCAGCCTGCACAGCGCGACGATCTTCAGCGGGACCCTGCACCCGGAGTCTCCCGGCCCGGGCGACCCGTTGGCCGCCTGGGACCTGGACGGGCTGCGGAGCCGCTACGAGGAGTTCCTCGAGACGTGGCAGCCATGGGCCGACCGGACCCGCGCCGGCACGGTGACCCTCGTCGAGGCGCTGCGCGCGCGTACCGAGGTGATGGACGTCTGGCGTACCTTCCCAGGCCTGGACCCGGAGCTCCCCAAGGAACTCCTCCCGGCGACCTGGCCGCGGGCCCAGGCGCGGCGGCTGTTCTTCGAGATCTACGACGGGCTGGGCCCGCTCGCCGAGATGCGGGTACGCCAGCTTCTGACCCCGCACGACCCCGAGCTGGCTACGCTGGCCACGCACCACCGGACGGCCCAGCTCGTCGAAGGCTGACCGGGCGACGGTGCCCGGCGTCGTCAGGCCAGCTCCTGGCCGATGCTCCGCGCGGCGCGCCGGAGCACCGCCACCAGGTCGGGAAGCGTCGCCGTGCGCATCCGCACGGCGGGCATGGACACGGCGACGGCGGCGACCGCGCGGCCATCGGCCTTGCGGATCGGGACCGCGACGGCCCCGATGCCGGCCTCGCTCTCACCGCAGTTCACCGCGTACCCACGGGCGCGGACCGACCGCAGCTCGCCCTGCAGACACTCGCCCTCGGCAATGGTGTGCTCGGTGAGTCTGGGCAGCCCGGGGCGACACAGCGCGCGGATGTGGTGCGGAGCCAGCTCCGCGAGCAGCACCTTCCCACCCGACGTCGCGTGGGCCGGCAGGATGGTCCCGGTCCGCACCCGCGTCAGCAGCGGCCGGTCCCCGGCGACACCGTCGAGGAAGCGGCAGGAGCTGCCTTCGAGAACCACGAGGTTCACCGTCTCGTGCAGCTCGGCGGACAGCGCCTCCAGGTGAGGTCGCGCCTGCGGGCGGATGTCGATCGCGGCGGCGGACGCGAGGCCGATGTCCATCAGCACCGGACCGTTGCGATATGTCCGGGTGAACGGGTCGCGGCTGACGAATCCCCGCAGGGCAAGGGTGGACAACAGCCGGTGAGCGGTCGAACGGGCCACGCCGAGATGGTCGCTGACGTCGGTGACCCGCAACTGCCCCCTGCTCCGCAACAGCAGCAGCACCTGCAGCGCCTTGTCCACGGAGTCGATTGCGGGGTTGCCGGGCACTGTCGTTCCTCTCTGCGGAAAACAGTGAATTCATCATTCCGTACAGCAGGCCAACGCTGCTAGCTTGCTCACGCTCCGCCAGCCCGACCCAGAGCCCGACCCAGAGCCCGACCCGAGCCCGACCCCGCCCGACCATAATCCGGCCAGACTCCGGCCAGATCCGACCAGAGAAGGCACCGTTGTGGGATCTCCCTCCTCAGCCGTTGCCGTGGTTGGCGCAGGCCCTGTGGGTCTCACGGCCGCCTGGCTGCTCGCCTCGAACGACGTGCCGGTGACGGTTCTTGAGGCGGCACCCGAGCCGCGGACCGACTGGCGCGCGTCGACCTTCCACGCCGCCACGCTCGAGCTGCTCGACGAGGTCGGCATGACCGCCCCGATGCACGCGGAGGGCCTGGTCGTGCCGCGCTTTCAGTACCGCGACCGCCGGGAGGGCGTGGTCGCGGAGTTCGACTTCGGGGCACTGGCCGACGTGACACGGTTCCCGTACCGGCTCCAGCTCAACCAGCAGCGCCTCGTCACGATGCTGCTCGAACGGCTGGCCGGCGCCCCGGCGGCCGACGTGCGCCTCGGGCATGCCGTGACCGATGTGGCGGCCTCGCAGCGCCGCGCCGTCCTCACAGTGCAGACGCGGGAAGGCCCCCAGCAGATCACTCAGCAGATCCCTCAGCAGATCACTGCACCGTTCGTGCTGGCCGCGGACGGGGCGTCGTCCACGGTCCGCAAGCGCCTCGGGATCTCCTTCGAAGGCATGATGTACCCGCAGCGCTTCCTGATCGTCAGCGTCGCCGAGGATCTGCGCGAGTGCGTACCCGACCTCGCCGACGTCTGCTACGTCTCCGACCCCGACGAGTTCCTGTTCGTGCTGCGCACCCCCGACTCGTGGCGGGTGGTCTTCCCCGTCCCCCTCGACGAACCGGTCGACGTGGCCCTGTCGGAGGAGCGGCTGCAGGACCGCCTGGCGGGGTTCCACCCCCTCGGGCGCCGCTACGACGTGATCGACCGGCAGATCTACAGCGTCCATCAGCGCGTCGCGGAGACGTTCCGCTGCGGCACCGTGCTGCTGCTCGGGGACGCCGGCCACATCAACAGCCCGCTCGGCGGGATGGGGCTCAACGGCGGGATCCACGACGCGATGGACGCCGGGCTCCGGCTGCTGCGGATCCTCGGCAAGCGCACCGCCCGGGTCGATGACGAGCTCGACGCGTACGCGACCGCACGCCGGGCGGTGGCCAGCGACTACGTTCGCGCCGACACCCACCGCAACACCAGCCTGATGGCCGAACGTGATCCGGCGGTCCGGGCGGCCAACCACGCGAGGCTCCGCGCCACCGCCGCCGACCCGGAGGCGGCCCGGGCGTGGATGCTGCGCGCCTCCATGATCGCCCCCGTCGCCGATCAGGGCATCGGCCGGGAACCTACGACCCCTACCACCGCCACGACCACCGACACGACCCCCTCGACCACGACTCCAAGGTGATTTCCGTGCCCCGTTTGCTCAGATACGCGGCGCCAGCACTGGCCGCCATGCTCCTCACGACCAGCTGCGGATCCTCCACCCCCGAGACCGCCGCAGCCGGCCTGGACCCGAAGAACCCCATGACCATCAAGGTCGGCGAGGTCGCCGGCATCCCCTCCGCATTCCTGCAGTACGGCCAGAACCAGGGGTTCTTCACCAAGCATGGGCTGGACCTGAAGATCGAGACGGCGGCCGGCGGCGCGGCCATCATCCCGGGCATCGTGTCGGGTGACTACGCGATGGGCGGCTCGAACATCGTGTCGGTCGTGCTCGCCACGTCCAAGGGGCTGCCCATCCGGATGGTCACCTCGGGAACGAGCATCGGCCAGACCAAGAAGGATGACTTCTCCGCGGTCCTGGTCCGGCCAGGCAGCGGGATTCGCGAGCCCGCCGACCTCGAGGGCAAGACGATCGCCGTGAACACGCTGGAGAACATCAGCGACGTCACGGTCAAGGCAGCGCTCGAGAAGCACGGCGTCGACCCCGCGTCGGTGAAGCTCACCGAGGTCGGGTTCCCCGAGATGCTGCCTGCCCTGGAGAAGGGCGAGATCGACGCGGTTCACGAGATCGAGCCGTTCGTCACGCTCGGGATCGCGGGCGGCTTCGAGCCCATCGTATGGCCCTACGCCGAGTCCCGGCCGGGGATGCAGATCGGCTCCTACGTGACGCACGAGCGCTACCTGAGTGAGCACCCCGACGTGGTCAAGGCCTTCCAGGCCGGCATCGCGGACACCGCCGCGGCGATCGAGAAGGACCCGGAGGCGTTCCGCAAGGCGCTGCCCGACCTCAGCGAGCTTTCCCCGGAGGCCGCCCAGCAGGCGGTGCTGCCGGTGTGGCGGGCGAGCGCCGACCCCGCGTCGATCGAGTTCGCCAGCAAGAAGATGATCGATTACGGCCTCATCGACGCACCCGTTGACGTGGACAAGATCCTGGCCCCGGGCGCAACCAGCTGAGTCCCACGAAGGAGGGGCATCCGATGACCGACTCCCAGTCAGGGTCACAGTCAGGGTCACAGTCGACCGTGCAGGAGGAGAGCTTCCCCCGCTCCCCGCAAGACTCACCCGAGCTGCTGGCCTTCTACGACGAGATCGACGGCTACCACCTGCAACCGCTGTGGACGCAGACCGGCGATCTCATGCCGTTCCATCCCCGTCCCGACGCCGTCCCCTGGCTGTGGCGCTGGAAGCGGCTCAAGCCGCTGGCCGAGCGGGCGGGTGAGCTGGTGCCGATCGAACGCGGCGGCGAACGGCGCGTGCTCGCCCTGTCCAACCCGGGGCTCGGGGGCCGGCCGTTCGCCACGCCGACGCTGTGGGCCGCGGTGCAGTACCTCGGTCCACGTGAGAGCGCGCCCGCCCACCGGCACACGCCCGGCGCGATCCGCTTCGTGCTGGAGGGCGAGGGCGTCTGGACGCTCGTCAACGGCGACCCGTGCGCGATGGCGCCAGGCGACCTCATCCTCACGCCGTCGTGGAACTGGCACGAGCACCACAACCCGCACGACCACCCGATGGTGTGGTTCGACGGGCTCGACATCCCGCTCCTGAAGGCGCTCGACGCGGTCTTCTACGAGAACTACCCGGACCTCTACGTCGATCCCAACCAGCCGGCGCCGCCGCGCAGCGACAGCGAGAAGGTGTACGG
>JBOHCZ010000235.1:0-5277 GCA_050699195.1 Streptomycetales bacterium | reverse complement strand
GTGCTGCCCCGGCCGCTGCCCACGCCGGTGCTCGCGTTCGCGGCGCGGCGGCTCGGCTGCGCCGCGGGCGTCATGGTGACGGCCAGCCACAACCCGCCGCAGGACAACGGATACAAGGTGTACCTCGGCGACGGCCGGCAGATCGTGCCGCCGGCCGACGCCGCGATCTCCGCCGAGATCGACCGGGTGGGCTCGCTCGCCGACGTGCGCCGGGACAGGGGCGGCCCGGAGACCCTCGACGACACCGTGGTCGGGGACTACCTGGCGCGGGTGGCCCGCCTGGTGGCGCCGGGGGGCCCGCGAGACCTACGTGTCGTGTACACGCCGCTGCACGGCGTGGCCGGGGACGTGCTGCTCCGGGCGTTCGAGCGCGCCGGTTTCGCCCGGCCGCACGTCGTACCCGAGCAGGCGAGGCCGGACCCCGACTTCCCCACCGTGGCCTTTCCCAACCCGGAGGAGCCGGGGGCGCTCGACCTCGCGCTCGCGGCCGCCGAGCGGCAGGGCGCCGATCTGGTACTCGCGAACGACCCCGACGGTGACCGCTGCGCTGTGGCGGTGCCTGCCGGGCGCGGCTGGCGGCTGCTGCGTGGCGACGAGGTGGGGGCGCTGCTCGCGCTGCACCTGGTCCGGCGGGGGGCGTCGGGCACGTTCGCGACGACCGTCGTCTCGTCGTCGCTGCTGGGGGCGATGGCGCGGGCGTACGGCCTGGGCTACGCCGAGACGCTCACCGGTTTCAAGTGGCTGGCCCGCGTCGAGGGGCTGCGCTACGCCTACGAGGAGGCGCTCGGCTACTGCGTGGACCCGGTGGCCGTACGCGACAAGGACGGCATCAGCGCCGCCCTGCTCGTCGCCGAGCTGGCGGCGTCCCTGCGGGCCGAGGGGCGGGCGCTGACCGACCTGCTCGACGAGATCGCGCGGGAGTTCGGGGTGTATGCGACCGACCAGCTCTCCGTACGGGTCACCAGCTCAGGCGGGGTCGCAGCCGGGGCAGCCGGGGCAGCCGGAGCAGCCGGGGTAGCGGACGCGATGACGCGGCTGCGGGCCGACCCGCCCGGCGTGCTCGGCGGCCTGGCGGTGACCGCTGTCGAGGACATGTCGGCCGGTGTGGGCGACCTGCCCCCGGCCGAGGGGCTGCGCCTGTGGCTCGCGGGCGGAGCGCGTGTCGTGGTTCGCCCAAGTGGCACCGAGCCGAAACTCAAGAGCTACCTCGAGGTCGTCGTGCCGGCGCCGGGCGGCGACCTGGCAGGTGCCCGGGCCGAGGCCGCCGGGCGGCTCGCCGCGCTGAAGCGCGACCTCGCCGCTGCCCTCGGCCTGCCGGGCGCCGCGCCGTAGCACCGCGTCCGGCAACCCGTCCGGCACCCGTCAGGCACCCGTCAGGCGTCCTGGGATCCGTACGACGCCAGCTTGTCGCGCACCCGGGCGATCTCGTCGGCGGGCAGCAGCCGCGGGGTGCCCGCCTGCGAGGCTCGCAGGTAGACCTCGCACAGCCACTCCAGATAGGCCGCCCGGGAGTAGGCGGAGCCCAGCGTGGCACCGATCGCGATCGCGCCGTGGCTGGCGAGGATGCAGGCCGTGCGGCCGGCCAGCGCCCGGGCCACGTGCTCCGCCAGCTCCTCCGTGCCGTAGGTCGCGTACGGCGCGACCCGCACCGCCCCCCCGAAGAGCGCGACCAGGTAGTGGATCGCGGGCAGCTCGTCGGCGACCGTGGACAGTACGGTCGCTGCGGTCGAGTGGGTGTGCACGACCGCCCGGGCCGGCGTGCGCGCGTACACCGCCAGGTGCATGGGCAGCTCCGTGGTGGGGACGAGCCGCGCCTCGACGGGCGTGCCGTCCAGCCGGTGCACCCCCACCAGGTCAGCCGTCAGCTCCGGGTAGTCGAGCCCGCTCGGGGACACCGCGAGCAGGTCGCCAGAGCGCACGCTCACGTTCCCCGACGTGCCCACGACCAGCCGGTCCGCCGCCATCCGGCGGCAGTACCGCACGACGTCCGCCCTAGCCTGCTGCAGCACCACCCCTCCATTATCGATCACGGGAAGGCTCTCACCGGCCCGGTCCTGGCAGGGCGTCACCGACTCGGGGCTCGCGCCCTACGGGTCGGTACGCAGGCGCGCGTAGGTCACCATGTCGTGCCACACACCCTTGCGGTGCTGCGCCCCGCGGGCGACGCCCTCCCGGCGGAAGCCGGCCTTCTCCAGGGCCCGGTGCTCGGGGCCGTTCTCGACGTCGGTCGACGCCTCGATGCGGTGCGCCGGCGTGGTCTCGAACAGGTAGTCGGCGAGCAGGCGCTGCGCCTCGCTGCCGTACCCGCGGCCGCGCGCCTGCGGAACGAGCGAGATCCCGATGTTCCAAGCCCGGGACTCGGGGTTCGGGCCGTAGCTCACCGCATGCCAGGTCACCGTGCCGACCGCGGCGCCGTCGGCCACCTTCTCCACGACGAGCAGGCCGCCCCGATCGTCGATCGTCGATCCGGACTCCACCGCGTAGCGGTAGGAGTGCGCGGGCAGGTCGAAGTCGTTGAACTCCCCGGCGTACGCGGGGGTACGCCGCCACACGTCGAGCAGGCCGATGTCCCGCGGCTCGGCCTCCCGCAACCTGACGAGACCGCTCACCCGAGCGCCACCGCGGCGGCGAGCGCGGCAGCGGCCCCGAGCAGCGCCGCGATCCACGGCCAGGACCGCGTCACGACGATCTCACCGTCGGCATCCTCGCGGTGCCGCTCCCACATCCGGACGAGCTCACCGACGACCACCTCGACATAGGGCAGCTGCGTGGGCGCCCCCGGGTGATGGGACCCGCCGGAGCGCCCTGCCCGGCGGGCCTTGCCCACCTCGTGGCGGACCGCGCGGCGCCGCGCGGCGCCCGACGCGACGACCGCCCAGCTGTGGTACGTACGCTCCCCGGCCTGCACGTCGAGGGCGTGCCGAGCCCTGATCGCGGTGACGTGCCGCCAGGGGATCGAGATGCAGCGCAGCGGGTTGCGGAGCACCACGCGCCGATCGTCGGCCACCACAGCCGGCCGCACCACGAGCAGGAACACGATCAGCGCCGCGAGCACGACGGCGAGCGCCACGGTGACCGCGAGCCGCCCCTTGCCCTGCAGCAGCGCGTCGATGGCCATCCAGGAGCCGATGACGACGCAGAACGTTCCTGCGACCAGGCCGGACGTCGAACGGTAGACCAGTGGTCGTCCGCTCTCGGCGGAATCGTCGCCGGGTTGTTGCCTCATGTGACGGGATTCTGCCGCAACGATGTGCCTATCCTCGATCGGTGACCAGCAGTGTTTCGCTCCCGGCCGAACATCTCGATGCGGTCACGTCGCCGATCACAGGCTCCCGGGCCGCGCTGCGGCGCTTCCTCCACGGGCTGCCGGGCGTCGACCAGACCGGCGCCGAGTCCCGGGCCGCGACGCTCGCCACGCGCTCGATCAAGACCACCGCGAAGGCCTACGCGCTCGACCTCGCGATCTCGATGATCGACCTCACCACCCTGGAGGGCCAGGACACGCCGGGCAAGGTCCGGGCACTGTGCGCGAAGGCGCAGCGGCCCGATCCCTCCGACCCGTCGGCACCCCGGGTCGCCGCCGTGTGCGTGTACCCCGATCTCGTCTCCGAGGCCAAGGCCCACCTCGCGGGCGAGGGGGTCGGCTCCGGCGCTGTGGTGAAGGTCGCCTCGGTCGCGACCGCGTTCCCCAGCGGCCGGGCCACCCTCGAGGTCAAGCTAGCCGACACCCGGGGCGCCGTGGCCGCGGGCGCCGACGAGATCGACATGGTGATCGACCGCGGGGCCGTCCTGTCCGGCCGGTACGGGGAGGTATTCGAGGAGATCATCGCGGTCAGGGCAGCCTGCGGGCCGGCCCATCTCAAGGTGATCCTCGAGACCGGTGAGCTCGCGACCTACGACAACGTCCGGCGCGCGTCGTGGCTCGCCATGCTGGCCGGCGCCGACTTCATCAAGACCTCGACGGGCAAGGTGGCACCGGCGGCGACGCTGCCCGTGACCCTCGTGATGCTGGAGGCGGTGCGCGACTTCCGGGACTT
Source organism: Streptomycetales bacterium (assembly GCA_050699195.1). GTDB lineage: Bacteria > Actinomycetota > Actinomycetes > JBOHCZ01 > JBOHCZ01 > JBOHCZ01. The sequence goes on along the minus strand of JBOHCZ010000235.1, from coordinate 1,240 downwards.
CGCCGGGCGCATGGTGGGGGTCAAGGCCGCCGGCGGGATCCGTACGGCCAAGGACGCGGTCCGCTACCTCGTGCTCGTCAACGAGACCGCGGGCCAGGCCTGGCTCACCCCCGACCTGTTCAGGATCGGCGCGTCGAGCCTGCTCAACGACCTGCTGATGCAGCGGCACAAGCTCGCCACCGGCCGGTACTCCGGCCCCGACTACGTCACGCTGGACTGAGCCCGGGATACTCCCACGAGCAACGATGCGACGAAGAGGCCGAGCACGAGTTCCATTTCCTGCGGCCGACTCGCCCGCAGCAGCTGAGTTCGGCTGGAGGCCAAGTGCTTGCCTGGCCAACTCACTCTGCTCATGACGCGCAACTCGGCCCGCTGCGAAACCACCGTGAGGCTGGCTACCACCCTCGTGGTGATCCAGGACACGAACGAATTCCGGAGGTATGTGATCGGCAAGCCACACGAAGGCGTTGCCGAGCAGGAAGGTGATGCCGCGCGCAGCAGCCGCGCCCGCCTCGACCCCCAACAGGGCGACGCGATCGCTCTTCCTGCGGCCGACCGCGAGCGCGGTGGCCCGGTCAACCGACAGATGCAGGTACTGCCGCCTCATCGACAGCAACCCCTCCCGCAGGATCCTCTCCACCGAGCCGGCCCCTGTTCCGTGGAAGAGCAGCTCAGGCGGGGTGCCGGGCGTCTTCACGATGCGGCCAGGGAGACTGTGCCCATGCAGGGCACGGATCCGCCCGCCCTTGATCTCGTACCGCTGCTTCTCGGAGCGGCGCACCATCTCCGTCAGGTCGGCCCGCGTCAGGCCACGCCAACGCCGCTCTTCCGAAAGCCCGGCCAGCAGTGCGTCCAGTCACCGCCGCACTCTCGGTCGGTCCACGGTCGAGTTCGGACATGATCAGATCCTCCGAGAAAGGTCGGAGAACCCGTCGGATGTTGTCTGATAGACACGCCGACCTGCGTCACGAAGTCAGGCGCAAAACACCCAGCATCTCCGTTTCAGCCTGGTGACGGTGGCGGTTTCAGGATCAGCCCGAATACCACCTGGATGAGCACCATCGTCGCTGCCTGAGTGAGAGTGTCTGCAAGGAAGATCCACACCAATCCACCCGCCGCAGCGCAAGATGGTGCGGATCCCGTGGAGCGGGTCGGTCTTGCGGCCGCGGTGGCCGTGGATCTCCTGCTGGACCCGGCGGCGAACCTCGTCCACAGCTTGGGTGCCGAGCTTGACCACGTG
>JBOHCZ010000234.1:0-2631 GCA_050699195.1 Streptomycetales bacterium | reverse complement strand
CCTTCGAGGTGCCCGGCGCGCCCGCTGACCCGGGCGCCGGTCGGGCCGCGGCGCCCGCCCCGGGGGAGGCTCGTGTCACCGCCCCCACCCCCTGAGCCCCGTGCGTCCGAGTCAAGCGCCGGGAGCTGGCGGCGCGCCGGGCGCGCGATGGTCGAGAAGATGCTCGGCGAGTTCGCGTACGAGGACCTGCTCGCACCGGCCGCCGAAGGCGGAGATGCGTACCGTATCGACCTCCCCGGCGACGTGACCTACCGGTTCCGCGCGCGCCGAGGGGCGTTCGGGCACTGGAGTGTGCGCGCCGGCTCGGTCCGCCGCCATTCAGCGGGCGCAGCAGGTGCGGCAGGCGGTGGTGGGGCCGAGGGGGCCACCGACCCGCTGCGGCTGGTGCTCGACGGGCACGAGGCGCTCGGCCTCTCCGGCGACACCGCGGGGCACCTGGTGCGGGAGCTCACCGCCACCCTCGTCGCCGACACCCGGCTGCTCTCGTCCGGCGTCCGTGCGGCGGAGCTCGCCGACCTGCCCTACGCCGAGCTTGAGGGCCACCAGAGCGGCCACCCCTGGATCGTGCCGAACAAGGGCCGCATGGGGTTCTCGGCCTCCGACGCCGCACGCTACGCGCCCGAGGCCAGGCGGCCGGTCCGGCTGCCGTGGGCGGCGGTGCACCGATCGCTGGGAGCGTATCGGGCCGTCGACGGGCTGCCCGCGGAGCGCCTGCTTGCGGAGGAGCTCGACCCGGGGACCCGGCAGCGGTTCAGCGGCGCACTCGCGGGCCAGGGGCTGGCCCCGGGGGGCTACCTGTGGCTGCCGATCCACCCGTGGCAGTGGGACGAGGTGGTGCTCCCGCTGTTCGCGGGTGACGTCGCGGCGCGACGGATCGTGGCGCTCGGCGAGGCCCCGGACCGTCATCTCGCGCAGCAGTCCGTCCGGACGTTCACCAACATCGACAGGACATCCCGACGGCACGTCAAGCTCCCGCTGTCCGTGCTCAACACCCTCGTCTGGCGCGGTCTCCCGACCGACCGGACGCTCGCGGCGCCCGCGGTGACCTCGTGGGTGCTCGGCATCCGCGACGACGACCCGTTCCTGCGCGACGAGACCCGTGTCGTGCTGCTCGGCGAGGTGGCTTCGGTGACGGTGCGCCACCCGGTCCTCGAGGAGCTGCCCGGGGTGCCGTACCAGTACCGCGAGCTGCTCGGGGCGATCTGGCGTGAGCCCATCGCCGCCGCACTCGACCCGGGCGAGCGCGCCCGCACCCTCGCGGCGCTGCTGCACGTCGACGGGTCGGGGCGGGCGCTGGTCACCGAGCTCGTCGAACGTTCCGGGTTGGCCGCACGGGAGTGGCTGCGGCGGCTGTTCGCCGTCACGCTGCCGCCGCTACTGCACTTCCTGTACCGCTACGGCGTGGTGTTCAGCCCCCACGGCGAGAACGCCGTCGTCGTCTTCGACGCCGCGGAGGCGCCGTCCCGGCTCGCGGTGAAGGACTTCGTCGACGACGTGAACGTCTCGGCGAAACCGCTGCCCGAGCTCGACGGGATGCCGCCTGAGGTCTCGGCCGTCCTGCTGCGCGAGCCTCCCGGGTTCCTGCCGCAGTTCATCCAGAGCGGGCTGTTCGTCGGGGTGTACCGCTACCTCGCGCCCCTGGTGGGCGATCACCTCGGGGTGCCAGAGTCCGACTTCTGGGCGATGGTGCGCGCCGAGGTGCTCGGCTACCAGCGACGCTTCCCCGAGCTTGCCGAGCGGTTCGGCTGGTTCGACCTGCTCGCGCCCGAGATCGACCGGCTCTGCCTGAACCGCAACCGCCTGCTGCTCGACGGCTACCGCGACCGGCCCGAGCGCCCGCATGCCGCCGTCCACGGGCGGGTTCCCAACCCGCTGTCCGGCCGGGGAGGCTGGGGCCGCTGAAAGGATGCTCGGCATGCCCGACGGTGCAGGACGCCGAGGACGTCCTCCAGGAGCTGGGCCTTCCACCAGCACACTCAGCACGATCCGGGTCTTGTCCTCGGCCGCACACACCGGCGGACGGCTCATCATCACTGCCTCGCCCCGGGTAACGGGCCAATCTTCGGGCCTGAATCATCGCTATTCGGAAAAAAGCAGACCGTCGCGATAACTGACTGTTGCCATGATGCAGAGAGCGCGTGCTCGCCCTGTGCACGTGCCGGGGTATACTGGTGCGCACCGAGGACATATCGTGCGTTGGCATCCAGGTCGGCGTCGCCCACGGCGATTCGCGACTGCGGTTCTTTCAGGACCGGGACCAGGCCGAGCGATATGACGTACGAGACCGAGCGAGCCCTCTGAGAAGATCGCGTTCAGGCTGACCCCTTGCGTGAGTGCAGCCTCGACGGGCCGCAATTCGCACCGCGATGGTCATGCCGCCTGGGAAGACCCGAGCAGGCCAGCACCTCGCAGCCGGCCGACACAGAGGCTTATGCAAACGCAGTTTGAAGAAGTGCAGGGCTCGTATGGTTCGGAAGGCTGTCGGGTAGGTGTGTAGTGGTCTGCGGTGGTCTTGGAGCGTTATTCCGGGACTACCAACCGAGTCGATAGAATTCAAGCGTTGTGACGATGCGGATTACGTTGGGAAGTTCGTTGAGTCGCCCGCGGTAGCCGGTTGCGAGTATTTTCCAG
>JBOHCZ010000233.1:0-6165 GCA_050699195.1 Streptomycetales bacterium | reverse complement strand
ATCATCACCCTGCTCCGCTGGGCCGGCCACAACAACATCGCCCGCGCCCTACGCCACAACGCCCGACATCCCGGCCAAGCGATCACCCTGGTCACCAAAGGACTCACGACTTCGCAATGACCCTGCCAGGACACCCAGGACGAGCGCGGCTATCCCGAGCCCGTTGCGGGTGTAGGTGGGCGGCGGCATAGTCGACATGCGTTGTACCCCCCCGTTGCAGCGGTCGATTGATCACCTTCACGGTACCCCCCCGGGGCTGGTAGGGGGATCGTCTAGATGCAGGCGTACGCGTCAGCGGTGCTGCCCGAGGACAGCCACCGGTTCGCGGCCGGTCCCCGCAGCTGGGTTCGGACGCTCCCCGTGTCTCTCAGGACCTCGACGGAGGCGCTCATGTACCTAGGCCGGGACTCCTCCCCGCCGCCCCCAATGGTTGCCCTCTCCCACCTGTACCGCTCTCTGGCCGGGCCATGCACGGGCCACAAACCATGTCAGCAGGGGCACTGAGTGCACCCTAGCCACCGCCACGAGCAGCCCCATCGCGACATTCCGATGGCTTCCAAGCTGGCCATGCCGGTTCGATCCCGGTCACCCGCTCCACCACGAAGACCCAGGCCAGCGGCGGTGTTCCCAGCCGGGCCTTCCGTACGCCCGTAGATCGTGCCCGGCAAGTGCCCGATTCATCAGCCGGTCTGCCAGAGCTCACCCGCGGACCGGTCCTGCCGCGATCGAACGCAAGCTCGGGAGCACGCGAATCGGCACCGCCCCGGCCGGAAGTGCTGGGGGCGGTGCCGACTGTTGTGGTTACGGAATCGACGGAGTCTCGGCTGTCGAAGCTTGACCTTGCTTGTCGCACTCGTAGCGGAGGTCGCCCTCAACCCGTGAGCCGTCCGCGGAGGCCCCGTCGGTGCAGTTGTAGGTCTGGTTGTTGTGCTCGAAGGTAAACGATTTCACCGCTGGACCCGGTGAGCCTTCCGGACCCTGCGGACCCTGCGGGCCCTCGGGGCCTGCCGGACCCTGGGGTCCCGCCGGGCCGATCAAGCCGTCGCGAGCGTTCAGCTTCTCGCGGACGTCAGGGCTGAGCCGATCCTCACGGACCGTGTCGGCCCGGAGATCCCACCACCCGACCGCGCCATTGCGGACCTCGGAGGTACCTACACCACCCGCGTCGACATCCCACGACTTGATCGTGTCGTTCTTGATGTCCGCCGAGGTGACCACGTCAGCGGCAATCGCACCGCCAGCACTGAGAGCCACCACGGCGCCAACAGCGACCAGCGCCGCCGTTAACCCCGAGATTTTGCCGAGCATCTATGCACTCCCTTTTGGGGATAGATGAGTCCCCCCCGAGTTCGAGCCGTTCATGAGGCTGAGGTGACAGAAAGACTCCACTGTTCATCTTGTGCTTGCAAAGAACTCTCATCAGGTGTTACATATTTGAGACCATTGGTGGTCCGTTTCACCCGAATTCATAGCAAGATCGCCTGCTTCGGGTCCTCCTCAGTCCCGCGTTCGATCTCGCCAGAAGGCGTCGACCCGGGCGTTGAACTGGTCTGGGACCTCCTGGAAGGGCTGGTTGGGCGCCTCCGGGCAGCAGTTCAAAGGTGGCGCCCGGATCCCCTCGGCGACGACACGCCCGAGGCGCGGGGGCGCGGCGATGTCGAGCTCGCCGGCCAGGACGACTGTCGGTACGGCGATAGGGCTCACCCCACCTCGCCGTGTCCGCTGCGTCGCACCCCTTCGACGGTTGACATGCAGGTAGTTACCTGCATAACGTGCAGTGTGCACCCAGAAATGGACAAGGTCTTCAAAGCACTGGCCGACCAGACTCGGCGGTATCTGCTGGACAGGCTTCACGAGCACAACGGGCAGACGCTGGGACAACTGTGCGAGCGCATTGATATGACGCGTCAATCCGCGACGCAGCACCTGGCTGTCCTCGAGGCTGCCAACCTGGTCAGCACGGTGCGGCGGGGGCGGGAAAGACTTCACTACCTCAATCCCGTTCCCCTCAATGAGATCCAGCAACGGTGGATAGACAAATTCGAGCATCCGCGTCTTCGGGCGCTGAGCACCCTGAGACGACGAGCAGAGGAAGACATGACTGACAAGCCGACATTCGTGTACGTCACCTACATCGAGAGCACGCCGGAGAAGGTCTGGCACGCGCTGACCGACGCCGACCTGACAGCCGAATATTGGGGCCACAGCAACGTTTCGGACTGGCAGGTTGGCTCCCCGTGGGAGCATCAACGCACGGACGGTACGCGCACCGCTGATGTCGTCGGCACGGTTGTGGAAAGCGTGGCGCCAACGCGACTGGTGTCCACCTGGGCCGCGCCCGACGAGGAGCGGGCCGATGGCCCGTCCCGGGTCACCTTCGACATCGAGCCCTACGGCGAGATCGTCCGGCTGACCGTCACCCACGAGAACCTCGCCGACGAAGCCGAACGCGGCGCGGCCGCCGCCGGATGGGCGGCGGTGCTGTCCAACCTCAAATCCCTCATCGAGACCGGACACATCCTCCCGCAAGCACCATGGGAAATGGCGCAGCGGTGACAACAGCCCGCGTCTGTCACCCGCCCCGATCGATCGACCGCGGCCCCGACATGCGTCAGGCTGTGTCGGTGAAAGAAACAGACTGGGAGCAGCGGCTAGGGGACGCCTGGGCGTCGATCGACCAACGCAGCGAGGCGGAGTTCCTGGCCCTGATCGAGAAACTCGCCGCTGAGCTGCCTCCGGACAGCGCCGTCGGGGCCTTCGAGCGGGCGTGCTCGTTCGACTCGACCGGCCACCCGGACCTCGCAGTGCCGCTGTACCGGAAGGCGCTCGAGACCGGGCTGACCGGCGAGCGCCGGCGCCGCGCGGTGATCCAAATGGCCAGCTCGCTGCGGAACCTACCCCGGTGCCAGCGCTCGATGGCCAACTACGCCCGACTGCTCCTGGATCCAGAACCCGGCGCACCCTGAAGCATGCTGACGTCCTGCCAGCCGCGCCGCACTTGTGAAGGAATAGCTGGTGCTCATGCCCGGGTTCCGTAGTGCGTGCGGTGGTACCGCGGCACCCTCGGCAGACGCGTCCATGACAGCCCGATTCGGCTGGATGATGCGCTGGAGGCGCTGGGCGAGGACGGCGTGATGGGCCGGCGGCTTGCCGAAGTTCCGCTCGCCAGTGTGGTGGGCACGCTGGGCCGCTCCTGCGATTTCGACAGGGATTTCCGGTTGGTCAACAGCGGCTTGCAGGACCGCTGGCGTCGGCTCGCGAACGCCGTCCAGGCTGGCTTCCAGCCACCGCCGGTGCAGCTGATTCAGCTCGGTGACCTCTACTTCGTCGTCGACGGACACCATCGGGTTTCGGTGGCGAAGACCATGGGCCGTGCCACCATCGTTGCCCGCGTGCTGCGGATCTGCACGGTCGCCTACGCCATGTGCTGCCTGCGGATGGCGCACTTGCCGAGCAAGGCGGCCGAACGGCGGTTCCTGGAACGGGTGCCGCTGCCCATCGAGATGCGCAGCGAATTGTGGCTGGACGAGCCCGCCGACTGGATGCGGCTCGCCGACGCCGCAGAGGCGTGGGCGTTGCGGCGCTCGCTCGACGGTCAGGAGCTGACCGACCGTCATGAGCTCGCCGCTGCCTGGTGGGCAGAAGAGGTCGTGCCGGTGCTGGAGCGGGCGCGCACCGCCTGTGCAGGGTTGGATCTGCGGGACGTACAGCTGTACGTGAGCGCCCTCGCCCTCCGCGACGGGCTCGGATGCGAGAACTGGCCCGCTGACCTCACCGACCAGATGAGCTGCCGCATGACCTGAGTGTCAGTGCCGCTGACCGCCCCTCACGGGGCACCGGTTGAGGTTGCTCCCGCGCTGACATTTCCGTTTCCGCATGGCCTGCCGTCTTCGTATGCGGGCCTGCCTACGTCACACCCAACTTGCGCTAGCCCTGCGTGGCGACGCGCAACAGTTCAGAGGAGCTTGCATTGAGCGACACGGCATCGCCACGGACACAGGCGTTGGACTGTGACCGTTTCGTGGTCATCACCGGAGGGCCCGGTGCGGGGAAGACGACCCTGATCGAACAGTTGCGTCGGCGCGGCTTCTCGAGCAGCGACGAGGCGGGACGGGCGATCATCAAGAACCAGGTATTGATCGAGGGACGGGCGCTGCCCTGGGTGGACACCGACCTGTTCGCTGAAGCGATCCTGGCTTGGGAGATACGGTCCTACCGGGCAGCCGAGCGCGACTCGGCACGCGTGGTGTTCTTCGACCGCGGCGTGCCCGACGTCGCTGGATACCTGCGTCTGCTGGGACAACCCGTCCCGGCCCACATCGATGCCGCGGCCCGGGTGTTCCGCTACAACCAGCGGGTCTTCATCGCGCCGCCGTGGCCCGCGATCTACACACCGGACGAAGAGCGCAAACAGACCTTCGACGAGGCGACGCGCACGTCCGAGGCGATGGCAGCCGCCTACCTCGACTACGGCTACGACCTCGTCGTGTTGCCCATGGCGTCTGTCGAGGATCGGGTCGAGTTCGTGCTCGCCAATCGATAGGCGCCGCCACGCTCAACGGTCGGGCGGCCCGCACGGGCCCGGCGTGCCCGAGCAGCCCGCCAGCGGATGAGTCGCGTTGCAAGCTCGAAACCGACGCCTTCCTGGGACAGCGGCCGAACCCGGGTGTTCTGAAACGCCGTTGCCTGCCACCGACCGACGCGGCGCACTACCACCAGCGTCTGCCGGGACAGCCTGCGGCGTTTGACCCGCTGCTGCCACGGATACGCGACCGACCCGGTCCAGTGGACCACAGCGGCGTCCGGGGTGACGAAGCGGACGGACTCGACCTCTCCCTCCAGTCGGCTGTCCTTCAGCACCGTGTCGAACAGCCGGGCGAGGTGGCTGCCGGGTTCGGTAGGACCGCGGAACCGCGTCCCGTCGAAGGCGACGTAGTCGCAGTCCGCGGTGAACTCGGCGCCATAGGCCCGGGCATCTCCCCGAGCCCAGCTCTCCGACAGTCGAGTCATCAGCTCACGGATCGCCAGCTCGTCCCTCTCGGGCGCACCCGGCACTGACTGCTGGTTCACGCGCCTCCCTTCACTCCGCCCCTCCGGCGTGGGTAGCTGTTCAGCCGGTTCAGCGGCGGATCGGTAACTCCGGTGATGACGGCCATCACGGAACGAGCCCAGACGATCAGCCGTCTGGGCTCGTTGACCCGAGGTCCCCGACCGCTGAGGACGTCAGCGGCAGCGTCACGATCAACACGGGTACACCTCGCGTCCGATCGTCCGTCCGGCGTGCGAGTCAGGCGTGCTGCGCCAATCTGGCGAGGCCGGTCTGTAGATCGTCGAGGTTCATCACAGGCTGCAGAGTGACCTTCGCGCCGAACTCCTGGAAGAGCGGCTCCACAATGGTAGGCATCTGCGAGGGCTCCTGCATATCGAACACGATGAAGGCCGACCGCTCGCCCCCGGTGGGGGTGAAGTACATCGCCTCAGGGTTGAGGCGTTCGATGACCGCCTCCAGGACCTTGGGCATCGTTCCGTTCTTGATCGCTTCGTTCGCCCTCTGGGTGTCCATTCGGGCTCTCAAGAGCATTCTCATTGAAGTCCCCCTCCGACTGACCGCGTCTGGCGCTGCCATCCGCGCTCGGCGCGACCGGTCGCCTCCAGCGTCTCTCCGCACGATCTGAGCTGCAACACCTGGGCAAAGCTGAGCTCCGCAACCACGACGGACAGCCGAGGATGGGCCTCCGCCGCAAGGCTATCGACGCCGGCTTGCGGAAACGGCTGGACGCGAGGGGTGCCGCAGACCAGTCTGACGATCAAGCCGAGGGCGCAGCTGTGAACGCCAGCTCGACCGCGTGCTCCGGGCTGTCGGCCGTGGTCGGTCCGGGGACCGGGGTGCCGTGCCGGTCGAGGATCCGCCAGCCACCGAGCGTGATGACCGGGACGGTGCCGCGACGCATGGCGAGCGCCAGCTCCGACAGGGTGCCCCAGGATCCCCCGACGACGATCACCGCGTCCGCGGCGTTCACGATGATCGCGTTGCGGGCGTCCCCCATCCCGGTGGGGATCGCGATCGTCAGGTCGGGGTTCGCCCCGGCCCGGTCGGCCCGCGAGAGCACGCCGACGACGGTTCCGCCGGCGGCCCGGGCGCCTGCGGCCGCCTCGGCCATGACC
>JBOHCZ010000232.1:0-8084 GCA_050699195.1 Streptomycetales bacterium | reverse complement strand
GCCCCGAAGCAGGCAGAGCAGGCAGCGCAACGGGGCGGCACCCGGCGAGCCGGTGCCCAGCAGGCCACCGCGCAGCCGGGCGAACGACTCGCCGACCAGCCGGCGCGCAGGTGCGAGCCGTAACCCTGCCGGTACCGCCGGGACCATCCGCCCCCCTCGTTCCCCCTGTGCGTCCGGGCACCCGGACGACGCGACAATAATCATCAGCGGCGGGCGGCGCCCGGTCAAGCCCGCTCGCAACGCGCGCGGTACGGCGAACCGGGCCTTGACCGCTACCCGGTGCGATTCTGTACGGCGCGCTGCAAGCCGTCCCTGCAGTCCTGCTCCGCGATGTGGGTGTTGGCGCCGCCGGCGCAGTCCTGGAACGCGCCGATCTCCGTGGCGAAGACCGCGACGGTTACGTTGACGACCAGGGCGAAACAGAGGATGAGCGACCCCATGATGATCGCGGTGAGTGCGCCAGGTGCGCGGACCTCGGCCCGCCTGGCGCGCCGGAGAATGCGGGCCCCGACGATGATGGCGACGGCACCGGGCGCCAGGGCGAGCGGGAAGAACCACAGCGACACGACCAGTCCCAGCTGCATGCTCAGCAGGCAGACCACCAGCCCGGTCGCGGTGGTGAGCACCGCGGCGAGGTCCTCGGCGGCCACCGGCCGCTGCCCGTCCTTTTCTCCGGCACCCTGCTTGGGCTGCGTCCCGGCGCTGCGTGCGGCAGGCTCGCGCCGGGGGGCGTCCTCCGGCGGGGGGGCGTACGGATTCGGTTCTTCGACCTCGAGCGAGCCTGGGCCACGCCCCGAGTGCTCGTCGCCGTCACTCACGTTCCGGCCCTCCTCGGCGATGCGGTTGCATGGGAGCGTACGCCGCCTGGCTATCGTTGCGAACAGGCGGACCCCCGTACACGCTGGTCCGTTCCATCCACGCGCGTTCGAGAGAGAGCCCCAGCACGTGGCCGCGACTGTGCCGTCCAGCCCATCCACGAGCCTGGCCTGGACCGTTCCGCCGGCCCGGGAGGGGCCAGTCCGGCTGGTCGTTCTGGTGTCGGGCACGGGTTCCAACCTGCAGGAGCTGCTCGACGCGTCGCGCGACCCCGGGTACGGCGCGCGGGTCGCCGCCGCGGGGTCGGACCGGGATGCCATCCCGGGGCTCGACCGGGCCCGGCACGCCGGGGTGGCGACCTTCGTCGTGCGGGCCACGGACTTCGCAGACCGCGCCGCCTGGGATCGTGCCCTGACCGAGGCCGTGGCCGCCCACCAGCCGGATCTTGTGATACTCGCCGGTTTCATGAAGATCGTCGGGAGCGTCTTCCTCGAACGGTTCGAGCATCGGGTGATCAACACCCATCCCGCGTTGCTGCCGTCGTTTCCCGGCACGCACGGGGTCCGGGACGCCCTCGCGTACGGGGCCAAGATCACCGGCTGCACGATTCACTTGGTCGCCGCCGAGGTGGACTCCGGGCCGCCCATCGCCCAGGCACCCGTGCCGGTGCTCGCCGGGGACGACGAGCAGAGCCTTCACGAGCGCATCAAGTCCGTCGAGCGCGCCCTGCTGGTCGAGACCGTGGGCCGGCTGGCCCGGGAGGGTTACCGCGTCGAGGGAAGAAGGGTGCAGATCGGGATATGAAGCGAGAGATCCGCCGGGCACTGGTGAGCGTCCACGACAAGACCGGCCTCGAGGATCTCGCCCGGGGGCTGCACGGAGCGGGGGTGGGGGTCGTTTCGACCGGGTCCACCGCGGCCGGTATCCGGGCCGCCGGGGTGCCCGTGACCACGGTCGAGGAGCTCACCGGCTTTCCCGAGTGCCTGGACGGGCGGGTCAAGACGCTGCACCCGCGGGTGCACGCGGGCGTGCTCGCCGACCGGCGCGAGGACGACCACGTCCGCCAGCTCGGCGATCTGGGCATCGAGCCGTTCGACCTGGTGGTCGTCAACCTCTACCCCTTCAGGGAGACCGTGGCCTCCGGTGCGGGCGAGGACGCGTGCGTCGAGAAGATCGACATCGGCGGGCCTGCCCTGGTGCGAGCGGCGGCCAAGAACTACCCGTCGGTGGCGGTCGTGGTCGATCCGGCACGCTACGGCGAAGTGCTGGCCGCGGTGGGGGACGGCGGCTTCGGCGTCGATCGGCGGCGTGAGCTCGCGGCGGCGGCCTTCGCCCACACGGCCGCCTACGACGTGGCCGTCGCCGCGTTCTTCCAGCGGGCGGTCGCACCCGGGCTCGCGCTGCCGCACTTCGTGGGGACCGCGCTCACTCGCCGGGCCGCGCTGCGCTACGGGGAGAACCCGCACCAAGCTGCCGCGCTCTACTCCGACGAGGATGCTCCGCCCGGCCTCGCGCAGGCCGAGCAGCTGCACGGCAGGGAGATGTCCCACAACAACTACGTCGACACGGAGGCGGCCTACCGCGCGGCCTATGACTTCCACGAGCCGGGTGTCGCGATCATCAAGCACGCGAACCCCTGCGGCATCGCCGTGGGCGCCGATGTCGCGGAGGCCCACCGCAAGGCGCACGCCTGCGACCCCGAGTCGGCGTTCGGCGGTGTGATCGCGGCGAATCGGCCGGTCAGCGCGGCACTGGCAGGCCAGATCGCCGAGGTGTTCACCGAGGTCGTGTGCGCGCCCGGCTTCGCGCCGGACGCGGTCGAGATCCTGGCCAGGAAGAAGAACGTCCGCCTGCTGCGCTGCCGGCCTCCGGCGCAGGGCCGCAGGGCCGAGCGTCGCGAGATCAGCGGCGGCGCGCTGCTCCAGGTCGCCGATCGGCTCGACGCGCCCGGAGACGACCCCGCGACCTGGCGGCTGGTGTCCGGTGAGCCCGCCGACGAGCAGGCCCGCGCCGACCTGGCCTTCGCCTGGCGGGCGGTCCGCGCGGTGAAGTCCAACGCCATCCTGCTCGCCGCCGACCGGGCGAGCGTGGGCGTCGGCATGGGGCAGGTCAACCGCGTCGACGCGGCGCGCCTCGCGGTCGCGCGGGCCGGCCGACGTGCCTCGGGGTCGGTCGCGGCGTCGGATGCGTTCTTCCCCTTCCCGGACGGGCTGCGGGTGCTGCTCGATGCCGGCGTGCGCGGTGTCGTACAGCCCGGTGGGTCTGTCCGGGACGACGAGGTGGTCGCGGCGGCCCGCGACGCGGGGGCGACGCTCTATCTCACCGGCGCGCGGCATTTCCTTCATTAGACGTGCCTGGTGGATCATGGCCGGTCAGGTACGCCGGTCCGCGCGGCGGCGCGCCGCATGGACGAGGAACGGTTACCGTCGAGAACGAACGCGGGAGGATTGTGTGGATCTCGTGAGGCCGTACGCGGCGGGGGTGCTCGTGTGGCTGGCAGGCGTCACCGCCTGGGGGTTCCTGCTCGCCATCGCGGGGCTGGCGGGCAACCTCTCACACGAGGGCTGGCGGCTTCTGCTGCTCGACGTGCCGCTGTTCTTCATCCTCCTGGCCACCAGCACGGTCGCCGCCCGCATGCACCGCTCGCCCGAGCGCTACGACCCCGTGCGGCACGCCACGGCCACGCTAGCGATCCCCGCGCTGGTGGTCAGCGCGAGCGTGCTCACGGGGATCGGCGAGATCGGCGTGGTCGGTCTCCTGGTCGGGGGGGCCGTCGAGGCACTGGGCGCCCTTGCGGGCTGGCGGATCGCCGCGCTGCGCACCCCGTGAGTTCCACGGACCGGGACGGCCTTGCGCCGGGTGGCGATCGGTAGGCGACACTGGGGGCGTGAGTGCACGCACCCTCGACGGCAAAGCGACGGCGGCGGCGATCCGGGACGAGCTTCGTTCGCGGGTCGCCGAGCTCGGGCGGCACGGCGTGGCGCCCGGCCTGGGCACGGTGCTCGTCGGCGACGACCCGGGCAGCCGCTCCTACGTCGCGGGCAAGCACCGCGACTGCGCCGACATCGGCATCGCCAGCATCCAGCGGACGCTTCCCGCGACCGCGAGCCAGGACGACGTCGAGGCCGCGGTGCGGGAGTTCAACGAGGACCCGGCCTGCACCGGGTTCATCGTGCAGCTCCCCCTGCCCAAGGGGCTCGACGCGGGCCGCGTCCTCGAGCTGATGGACCCGGAAAAGGACGCCGACGGGCTGCACCCGACGAACCTCGGGCGGCTGGTCCTTGGCCGGCCAGGGCCGCTGCCGTGCACGCCGCGGGGCATCGTCGAGCTGCTGCGGCGGCACGACGTGGAGATCGCGGGGGCGGATGTCGTCGTCGTGGGCCGCGGCGTGACGGTGGGGCGGCCGCTCGGCCTGCTGATGACGCGCCGCAGCGAGAACGCCACGGTCACGCAGTGCCACACCGGCACCAAGGACCTCCCAGGTCACATCCGCCGCGCCGACATCCTCGTGGCGGCCGCCGGGCTGGCGGGGCTGGTCACGCGGGAGGTCGTCAAGCCGGGGGCCGCGGTGCTCGACGTCGGCATCACCCGCACGGAGGCGGGACTGCTGGGCGACGTCGACCCCGGGGTGCGCGACGTGGCGGCCTGGGTCGCCCCGGTGCCTGGCGGTGTCGGTCCGATGACCCGGGCGATGCTCCTGACGAACGTGGTGGAGGCAGCCGAGGCGGCGGAACCTCGGGGGGCGTGAGAAGGGCGGTGAAACGGCGGCCGCCCGGCTCCGGGCTGGCACGCTGTCTGGGGGCCGTTGTACGCCGATAGAGTGGTCGTCCGACCACCAGGAGGGCATCACGCATGGCTGACAAGCCGGCTCGAGGTCTTGCCGACGTCGTCGCAGCGTCCACGGCGATATCCGACATCGATGGTACGGCGGGTCGGCTGTTCTACCGTGGGTACGACATTCACGATCTTGTGGGGCGGGTCTCGTTCGAGGAGTGCGTGTACCTCCTCCAGCGCGGCTCCCTTCCGACGCGGGCGGAGCTCGACGATCTCGTGACCGACTTGCACGCGAACCGCCGCGTGGGCCCGACGGCCGAGGCCGTGCTGCCCCGGGTCGCCGGGTCGGGCATGCCGATGGAGGCGCTGCGCTCGCTGCTCTCGGTGCTGAGCGCCGACGACCCGGATGCGGCCGACACCTCTCCCGAGGGCAACGTCCGCAAGGCCGTGCGCCTGGTGGCCCAGACTCCGCTGCTGGTGGCGCGCTACCATGCCGCCCGCACGGGACGGGAGGTCGTGCAGCCCGTCGACTCGCTGGGGATCGCCGGCAACTTCCTCCTGCAGATCACCGGCAAGCGCCCGAGCGAGCGCGAGGCCCAGATCCTGGACGCGTGTCTGGTGCTGCACGCCGATCACACGATGAACGCCTCGACGTTCACCGCCCGGGTGATCGCCGCGACGCTGTCCGACATGCACTCCGCGGTCACTGGCGCCATGGGGGCGCTGCGCGGCCCGCTGCACGGCGGCGCGAACGAGGCGGTGATGAAGACGCTCGGGGAGATCGACTCGGTCGAGCGGGTCGAGCCCGAGGTGCGGGCCGTGCTGAGCCGGGGCCAGAAGATCAGCGGCTTCGGGCACCGGGTCTACAAGACCGAGGACCCACGAGCGACGCATCTGCGGCAGATGTCCGAGGAGCTGGCCGACCTGACCGGCGACGCCCGCCCGTACGCCATGTCCCGCCGCATGGAGCAGGTGGTCATGGACGTCAAGGGGCTCTACCCCAACGTCGACTTCTTCGCCGCGAGTGTCTACCACTACCTGGGCGTTCCGACGGACCTGTTCACCCCCGTCTTCGCCGTTTCCCGGATGTCGGGGTGGACGAGCCACATCATCGAGCAGTACGCCGACAACCGGCTCATCCGCCCCGACAGCGAGTACATCGGGGAGAGCGACCGCAAGTGGCTGCCCATTGACGAGCGGGGCTGATGTCACCCACCTACCGCCCCCGGCGTCAGCGACGGCGGTTCCGGGAGTGGCCGATCGCGCTCGTGCTCACGGGGGTGGTCGTGGGGCTCTGCGTGGTCGCCGCCGACCGCTTCCGCCCGGGCTCGGTGGTCCTCGCCGGTGCCGTGCTCCTGGCGGCCGGTCTGCGCCTCGCCCTGCCCGCGCGGCAGGCGGGGATCCTGGTGGTCAGAAGCCGTTTTACGGACGTCTTCACACTCGGCGTCCTGGGCGGGATGCTCATGGTGCTGGCGCTGGTCGTGCCGTCGTGACGGCCGGGCCGCAGGAGGTCGTCGAAGGCTCGAACGCCGCCGTCGAAGGCCGCCTTGCGGGCGCGGTGAGCGGCGGATTTCTGGCGCCGCGGGGCTACAGTACCCGCCGGCCGCGGCATTAGGCTGAACGATGTCTTGACAACGAGAGAGTTTCGAGGACGAAACGGATGACGACCCATCGCGTAACCCTGATCCCCGGTGACGGGACCGGCCCCGAGCTGACCGAGGCTACCCGCCGGGTGCTCGAGGCCGCCGCCGCCAAGGCCGGCTCCTCGTTCGACTGGGAGGTCAAGCAGGCCGGCGTCGACGTCATGGAGGCGGCCGGCACGCCCCTGCCCGAGGACACCCTCGCGTCGATCAAGGACACCGGCGTCGCCCTCAAGGGCCCCATCACGACGCCGATCGGCACCGGTTTCCGCTCCGTCAACGTGGCGCTGCGCCACGAGCTCGGGCTCTACGCCTGCCTGCGCCCCTGCAAGTCCTACCCGGGCGTCCGCTCCCGCTACGACGACGTCGACATCGTCGTCGTCCGGGAGAACACCGAGGACCTCTACGCCGGCATCGAGTACGAGGCCGGCACCAGCGAGGCCGAAAAGGTCATCGAGATGCTCAACGGCCTGCAGCGCAAGCAGCTCCGCGCCGGCTCGGGGATCTCCGTCAAGGCGATCTCCCCGGAGGCGTCGGAGCGGATCGTCCGGTTCGCCTTCGAGTACGCGAGGGAGCACGGCCGCAGCCGCGTCTCGTGCGTGACCAAGGCCAACATCATGAAGTTCACCGACGGCCTGTTCCTCAGGGTGTTCCGCGAGGTGGCCAAGGACTACCCGGACGTCGAGGCCTGGGAGAACCTCGTCGACGCGCTCTGCATGGGCCTGCTCCAGCGGCCCGAGGAATACGACGTGCTGGTGCTGCCGAACCTGTACGGCGACATCGTCTCCGATCTGGCCGCCGGCCTGGTCGGCGGCCTCGGTGTGGCCCCGGGCGCGAACATCGGCACCGAGGCGGCGGTGTTCGAGGCCACGCACGGCTCCGCGCCCAAGTACAAGGACATGAACAAGGTCAACCCCACGGCGATGATCCTTTCCGGGATGCTGATGCTCGACCACCTCCTCGAGCACGAGGCGGCGCGTAACCTCGAGGACGCCGTGGCCGCTGTCATCGGTGAGGGCAAGAGGGTGACCTACGACATGAAGCCCCGGCGCGACGACCCGACCGCCGTCGGGACGGCGGAGTACGCCGACGCCATCATCGCGAAGCTCGAGGAGGGCTAGTCATGGCCGGAGCCACTGCCGGAGCCACTGCCGGGGGAGCGGCCGGTCGCGCCGGCAAGATCACCGTCGTCGGCGCCGGCTTCTACGGCTCGACGACCGCGCAGCGCCTCGCCGAGTACGACCTGTTCGACACCGTGGTCCTCACCGACATCGTCGAGGGCAAGCCCGCGGGGCTGGCGCTCGACATGAACCAGTCCCGGTCGATCGAGGGGTACCAGACCAGGGTCGTCGGCGCCACCACGGGTGCCGACGGCTCCGGATACGAGGTGACCGGGGGCTCGGACATCGTGATCATCACGGCCGGGCTGCCGAGGAAGCCGGGCATGAGCCGGATGGACCTCATCGAGACCAACGCCAGGATCGTCCGCGAGGTGACCGAGAACATCGCCCGCACCTGTCCGGACGCCGTCATCATCGTCGTGTCGAACCCCCTCGACGAGATGACGGCGCTCGCCGCGAAGGTCTCGCAGTTCCCCCGGCACCGCGTCATGGGTCAGGCGGGCATGCTCGACACCGCACGCTTCACCCACTTCGTGGCCGAGGAGCTCGAGGTGCCGGTGGGGTCGGTGAGCACCCTGACGCTCGGCTCGCACGGCGACACCATGGTCCCGGTGCCCTCGGCGTGCCGGGTCGACGGCAAGCCGCTGGCCGACGCGCTGGCACAGCACCGGATCGACGCGATCGTCGAGCGTACCCGGGGCGGCGGGGCCGAGGTCGTGGCGCTGCTCAAGAC
>JBOHCZ010000231.1:0-12173 GCA_050699195.1 Streptomycetales bacterium | reverse complement strand
ATCGGACTCGACGTCCAGATCTGCTCGCCGTACAAGTTCTTCGGCCCGCACCTGGGGCTCGCGGTGATCCGCCGCGACCTCGCGGAGAGCCTGCCGGCCGACCGGGTACGCCCGGCCGGCGAGCACCCGCCCGGGCACCGGTTCGAGGCGGGTACGCAGTCCCACGAGGCGATGGCCGGCTTCGTCGCGGCTGTCGACTACCTGGCGGGCCTCGGTACGGCGGCCGGCGGCGGGAACGGGGGGAACGGTCGCCGTACCGCCCTCGACGACGGCTACGGCCGGATCGAACGGTACGAGACCGGGCTCGCGGGCCGCTTCCTCGCCGGGCTCGGCGACCTCGACCGCATCACGCTCTACGGCATCGCCGACCCGGCGCGGCTGGCCGAGCGCACGCCCACGTTCTGCCTCACCGTCGACGGCATGTCCCCCCGCGCGGTGAGCGAGGCGCTCGCGGCCGCGGGGGTCTTCGTCTGGGACGGCGACTACTACGCGCCGAACGTGATGGACAGCCTCGGGCTGGCCGCCGGCGGCGGCGCCGTGCGCGTGGGTTTCCTGCACTACAACACCGCAGACGAGGTCGACCGCTGCCTCGAGGTCCTCGGCGTGATCGCCGCCGGGGCGGCCTCGCGCCGGTAGGCGACCCGGCGGACGGGAGCCGCCCGGCAGGCGTGACCTCCGGCGGACGAGGCCTTACCCCGCGGTAACGGTTCCGGTACGGTGCGTGCCGAGAGCATGCGGCCCGCCGGAAGGGGGAGCAATGCGTCAGTCGCACGGCATGGACCGCCGCGCCTTCCTCGCCCGCGTCGGCGTGCTGGGCGTGGCGGCGTGCACTCCCGGGCTCCTCCCCCGCGTCGCCCAGGCGCTGCCCGGTGACCCGGGTGCGGGCGAGGTCCTGGACGTGCTGCGACCCGCCCTCGCCGAGCTCGCCCGTGACACGCTGAACGGCCTCGCGGCCTTCGCCGTCCCGGGCCCCGACCCGTACTCCGCTGCACAGGGCACCCCCAGCGCGGCGCCCGGCGCGCTGGACGCGGGCACCCCGGACTTCCTCATCCACGCCCTCGACCACTTCGTACCCGCGCCGGACCTGATCGTCGACCCGCTCGCCGCGGCTCTTGCGGCGAACCTCGGCGGCGTTGCCCTGCCGCTGACCGAGCCGCTGACCCGGCCCCCGACCCAGCCGCTGCCGGGTGACCTGGTGCGGGTCCCCGCGGGCGACGTGCGCAAGCTCGGCGACGCGTTGCGCCTGCTGCTCGAGAGCGACGAGACGGTCCCCCTGTCGCTGCTCGTCGCGTTGCTGCTCAACGAGCTCGCCACCAGGGTCAACCCGGCCGCCCTCCGGGGGCCGTTCGTCGCGCCGTTCGCGCGGCTGTCCTACGCCGAGAAGGCCGAGGCGTTCCGGCTACTCGAAGGCCCGGACGCAGGCCTCGTCGCCGCGATCGACGGTGGGCTGCCCGAGCCCGCCCGGCACTCGGTGTCGGGGGCGCTGAGGTTCGTCGGGGGAGCCCTGCTGGAGTTCTCGGCGTTCGGCACCTTCACCGAGTTCGCCGTCTTCGACCGCGCGACCGGGCGGCTGACGGGGCGCCCGGTCGGGTGGCAACTCACCGGGTTCCTGCCCGGCGGCCCCGTCGAGGGGTGGGACGAGTTCCGCGGCTACTACCAGGGCCGCACCCGGGTCGACGGCTGAGACGCGGGTCGCGCCCGATCGAGGGTGGAGTGGAGGGCTGATGCGTGACGTGATCGTCATCGGCGCCGGCGGGGGCGGCCCGGTGGTCGCGAAGGAGCTCGCCGGGCGCGGGCTCGACGTGCTGCTCCTGGAGGCGGGCCCCCGCTTCCCGGACCCGCGCGAGGAGTGGACGCACCTGGAGAACGACGCGAACAACCCGCTCTCCGGGTTCTTGCGGTTCGGCCCCGCCGACCGCGCGAAGCCCGCGTGGTTCCGTGAGACCCCGCAGAACTCCTTCCTGTGGCAGGTGTCCGGCGTCGGGGGCACCACGCTGCACTACTACGGCAACTGCCCGCGGGCCTACCCGGGCGTCTTCGCCGGCTACGAGGGGCCGGACGCCGGGGCGTACGACGTCGCCCACCGCTTCCCGTTCCCGTACCGGGAACTCGTGCCCTACTACGAGTGGGTCGAGGCGACGCTCCCGGTCCAGACCGCCGCGATGGGCACCAAGGAGGAGCTCTACCTCGCCGGCTGCGAGACGCTGGGCCTCCCCGTGCAGACCACGAAGGACACCACCGGTGACTCCTTCCGCCCGCAGGAGAACGCCATCCTGCAGCCCGGCGGCACCGCCGGACGCACCACCGACCCCGACGCGCTGCGCTTCCCACGGGCCACCGGGTGCACGTTCTGCGGGTTCTGCTTCCAGGGGTGCATGGAGCCGCCGGGCGCGCCACGCAACCTGCAGGCGAAGCGGTCGACCGACAACAGCTACGTGCCGATGGCCCTGACCGCGGACGCCTGGGCGCGCGGCGGCAGGCCGGTCACCCTCGTCGCGGACGCGTTCGCCACGCGGATCCACAGCGAGCAGCGCGGCGGGCAGCTGGCGGCCACGGGTGTGTCGTGGCGGGTCGGAGAGACCGGCGAGACCCACCGGGAGGACGCCCGGGTGGTCGTCATGGCCGGCGGCTGCACCGAGGACCCGCGGCTGTGGTTCAACAGCGACCTGCCCGACCCCAGCGGCTGGGTGGGGCGCGGCTACACCGACCACTTCTACGACTGGGTGATCGGGCTCCTCGACACCGACACCGGGTCCTCGAAGGGGCCGGGCTCGGCCGCCCGCTGCGACTTCCCCGGCCGGGGCGGGCTGGAGAACGTCGGCCTGCCCCCGGCCCTGCAGGCCTTCAGCATGGCGTTCAGCGACAGCGGGATCCGCGACCAGTACACGAACGGCCGGGGGCCCGCGGGGTCCTGGGACGGCGCCGCGGGCCGGATCTTCGGGCCCGAGCTGAAGGAGGTCCTCAGCGGGCACTTCGACCGGCTGCTCAACTGCCTGGTCATCCCCGACGACGACGTCGAGCCGGACAACCGGGTGACGCTGTCCACGCTGCCCCCCGACGAGCACGGCCCCGTGGCGAAGGTCGAGTTCCGCCACCGGCAGCGGTCGCGGCGCACGACGGAGAACCGCGAGTTCCTCGCCCGCAAGGCCGTCGACCTGCTGCGGGGCGCCGGCGCGACGAAGGTGTTCAGGCTCGACTGGCCGCCGCTGATCCTGCACGTCCAGTCGACGATGCGGATGGGGCACTCCGAGCAGGACTCGGTGCTCGACGCGAACGCCGAGGCCCGGTGGGTGCGGCGGCTGTTCGTCGCCGACAACGCCGCGCTCGCCAACTCCCTCGGCGGTCCCAACCCGACACTCACGGCGCAGGCGCTCGCCACCCGTACGGCGGAGCGGATCTTCCGCAGCTACTTCGGAGGCGACCCGTGGATCGGCCGCGAGTCCCCGGTCGTGTCGACGGATCACCGCGTCACCGCGGCCCTCGCCGGTCGGGGGTAGTCCGGGGGTGATGCGGCGTAGGGGGTGTCGTGCAGAGGTGCGGTGCCCGCGATCGGCCAGGCCGATCGTCGCGTACCCGGTCGCGTGCGGCCGTGACGCAACGTACCGTCGGGGGCGTGCAGTCCAACCGGCCCCGGACGGTGGGCGCGCTCCGCGACAGCGGGCCCGCCCACCGCAGCGTCAAGGCGGAGATCCGCGACAACCTGCTGGCCCGGCTGGGTGCGGGCCAGCAGTGTTTCCCCGGCATCGTCGGCTTCGACGAGACCGTGCTCCCCCAGCTGGAGCGCGCCCTGCTCGCGGGCCACGACCTCGTCCTGCTCGGCGAGCGCGGTCAGGGCAAGACCCGGCTGATGCGCACCCTGCTCGGCCTGCTCGACGAGTGGGCCCCGCTGGTCGAGGGCTGCGAGATCAACGACCACCCGTACGCGCCGGTGTGCGTGCGCTGCCGCCGGCTCGCCGACGAGATGGGCGACGACCTTCCGGTGGCGTGGCGGCACCGCAGTGAACGGTACGCCGAAAAGCTCGCCACGCCGGACACCAGCGTCGGCGACCTCATCGGCGACATCGACCCGATCAAGATCGCCGAGGGCCGCACGCTCGGCGACCCGGAGACCGTGCACTACGGGCTCGTCCCCCGTACGAACCGGGGGGTCTTCGCCATCAACGAGCTGCCCGACCTCGCCGAGCGCATCCAGGTCTCGCTGCTCAACGTGCTCGAAGAGCGTGACATCCAGGTCCGCGGGTACGTGCTGCGCCTGCCGCTCGACGTGCTGCTCGTGGCAAGCGCGAACCCGGAGGACTACACCAACCGCGGCCGCATCATCACCCCGCTGAAGGACCGCTTCGGTGCCGAGATCCGCACCCACTACCCGGTCGACCTCGTCGACGAGATCTCGCTGGTGGTGCAGGAGGCCGAGCTGCAGGCGGCCGTGCCCGACCACCTCCTCGAAGTGATCGCGCGGTTCACCCGGTCGGTGCGGGAGTCACCCGCGGTCGACGCGCGGTCCGGAGTGTCGGCGCGGTTCGGCATCGCGGGGGCGGAGACGGTCGCCGCCTCGGCGCTGCGCCGCGCGGCGATCACCGGCGAGGCCACCCCGATCGCGCGGGTCAGCGACCTGCCGGGCATCGTCGAGACGCTGCGGGGCAAGGTCGAGTTCGAGGCCAGCGAGGAGGGCCGGGAGAACGACATCCTGGCCCACCTGCTGCGCCGCGCGACCGCTGACACGTTCCGCGCCCGGGTTTCCGGCACCGACCTGTCCGGCCTGATCGCCCGGTTCGAGGACGGCGCCACCGTGGAGACCGGCGAGCTGGTCCCGGCCCACGAGCTGCTGTCCCAGATCGGCCCAGTGACCGGTCTCGCCGAGCTGCTGCGCCGGGTCGGCGTGCGCGAGGAGTCCCCGGAGCCGGCCGCGGCCGCGCTGGAGTTCGCCATGGAAGGGCTCCACCTCAACCGGCGGCTGGGCAAGGAGCAGCTCGACGGCAAGGCGGTGTACGGCGCGTGACGGCGCGGGCGGGCCCCGGGGCGGGGACAGGCCCATGAGCCGGGCACGGTACGGCCCGTGGCGGGGCGGACCGGACCCGCTGGCCCCGCCGTACGACATCGCCGAGGCGCTGGACCAGCTGGGCGACTCGGTGCTGGGCGGCACGTCGCCCCGCGACGCCCTCCGGGAACTGCTGCGGCGCGGCCCGGAGCGGATGCGCGGGTTGCAGGACCTGCGCCGCCAGATCCGAGAACAGCGCCGCGACCTGCGGCGCAGCGGCCGGCTCGACGGCACGCTGGAACGCGTACGCCAGCTGCTCGACCAGGCCGTAGAGGCCGAGCGGGGCGAGCTGTTCCCCGACCCCTCCGACGACGCACGCATCCGCGAGACCGAGCTGGACACGCTGCCGCGAGACACCGCCCGCGCCGTACGCCAGCTGTCCGACTACGACTGGCGCTCCCGTGAGGCCCGCGAGAAGTACGACGAGATCCGCGACCTGCTCCGGCGCGAGGTGCTCGACCAGCAGTTCCGGGGCATGAAGGAGGCCCTGGAAGGTGCCTCGCCGCAGGACCTCGCACGGGTCCGCGAGATGCTCGCCGACCTCAACGCGATGCTCGACGCCGACGCCCGGGGCGAACACACTCCGGAACAGTTCGACGCGTTCATGGCCAGGCACGGCGAGTTCTTCCCCGAGAACCCCCGCAACCTCGAGGAGCTCGTCGACACGCTTGCCCGCCGGGCCGCCGCCGCGCAACGGCTGCTCAACTCGCTCACCCCCGAGCAGCGGGACGAGCTCACCCAGCTCTCCGGGCAGGCCCTCCGGGACATCGGCCTGCAGGCCGAGATGGCCGCCCTCAGCCAGGCCCTGCAGGTACGCCGCCCGGACCTGGGCTGGTCGGGGCGCGAGCCGATGGCCGGCGACACCCCGCTCGGGCTCGGCGACGCCACCACCGCCCTCGAGGAGCTCGCCGGCCTCGACGAGCTGAACGCGCAGCTCTCCCAGGACTACCCGGGCGCCGCTCTCGAGGACATCGACCGCGAACTGCTGGAACGCAACCTCGGCCCGGAAGGCGCACTCGATCTCGAGAGGCTGCGGGAGATCGAGCGGGAGCTGGAGCGCAGCGGCTACCTCGTGCAGGGCCGGCGGGGGCTCGAGCTCTCCCCCAAGGCCATCCGGCGCCTCGCACAGACCGCGCTGCGCCGGGTCTTCGCCGACCTGCAGTCCACCTCGCGGGGCGATCATGACATCAACGCCGCCGGGACGGCGGGTGAGGTCACCGGCACGAGCAGACCGTGGGCGTTCGGGGACGAACAGCCGCTGGACGTCGTCCGCACCCTCGTCAACGCCGTCCGCCGTGGCGAGAGGCGCTCCGGCTCGGGTTCGGCCTCGTACGGCGGGCGGCTGCGGCTCACCGTCGACGACTTCGAGGTCGTGGAGACCGAACGGCGTACGTCCGCGGCGGTGGCGCTCTGTGTCGACCTGTCGTTCTCGATGGTGCAGAACGACTGCTGGTCGGCGATGAAGCAGACCGCGCTCGCCCTGCACGCCCTCGCGTCGACGCAGTTCCCGAACGACTCCATCGAGATCATCGGCTTCAGCCGGTACGCCCGGCGGCTCACACCGCGTGATCTCGCGCTGCTCGACTGGGACCTGGTGCAGGGCACCAACCTCCAGCACGCCCTGCTGCTCGCGGCGCGGCACCTACGCCGGCACCCGCAGGCCGAGCCCGTGGTCCTCGTCGTGACCGACGGCGAGCCCACCGCCCATCTGTTGCCCGACGGCGAGGCGTGGTTCCAGTGGCCGCCGTTGCCCGCGACGGTCGGCGCGACGCTGCGCGAGGTCGACGGGCTGACAGCCCTCGGGGCGACCATCAACGTGTTCCGGCTCGGTGACGACCCGCGGCTCGCGGAGTTCCTGGAGGCGCTGGCCCGCCGCAACCGCGGACGCGTGCTGGCACCGTCGCCGCAGCGCCTGGGCTCCTACGTGGTGAGCGACTACCTGCAGGCCCGCCGCGGCGCCCGCCGCAGCCGCCGCGCCTCCTAACCTCCTGGTTCTCCGCCGCTGCTTGCGCCTCGCGTTTGGCCGATCCTGGAGCTGACGGGGTATCGTGCGCCGACCGTGGGAACCGCAACTCCAAGATCGGCGCAGCAGGCGGGAGGCGCCCGTGCAGGCATGGCGAGTCCACGACCTCGGTGAGCCCGAGGACGTGCTGTCCCTCGATGAGGTCCCCGCCCCGGAGCCGCAGGGCGGCGAGGTGCTGGTCCGCGTGCACGCGGCCGCGCTGAACTTCCCGGACGTGCTGGTGTGCCGTGGCCAGTACCAGGAACGGCCCACGCTGCCCTTCACCCCCGGGCTCGAGGCCGCGGGCGAGGTGGTGGCGGTCGGTGCGGGTGTCGCCGACGTCAAGCCCGGCGAGCGTGTCATCGCGCTGCCCGGGCTGCCCGCGGGCGGCCTCGCCGAGATGGTGTGCGTGCCGCGGCAGGCGATCTGCCGGGCACCCGAGGGCATGCCCGCCGAGCAGGCCGCCGCGTTCTACGTCACGTACCAGACCGGGCACGTCGGCCTGCACCGCCGCGCGGGGCTCAAGACCGGCGAGACGCTGCTCGTGCACGCGGGCGCGGGTGGGGTCGGCAGCGCGGCCGTCCAGCTGGGCAAGGCGGCCGGGGCACGGGTCGTCGCGACGGCGGGCGGCCCCGAGAAGACCGAGACCTGTCGCCGCCTCGGCGCCGACCTCGCGGTGGACTACCGCACCGAGGACTTCGCCGCCGCGGTCAAGGACTTCACCGGCGGGAGGGGCGCCGACGTCGTGTACGACCCGGTCGGCGGGGACGTGTTCGACCGTTCGACCAGGTGCGTCGCCTTCGAGGGGCGCATCGTCGTCGTGGGCTTCACCGGGGGCCGCTTCGCCCAGGCCGCGACGAACCACATGCTCATCAAGAACTACGCGGTACTCGGCCTGCACTGGGGGCTGTACCGGGCCCGGGCACCCGAGGTGATCCCGGAGACGTACGAGGCGCTGTGCGCGCTGTACGCGCAGGGCCTCGTCGACCCGTACGTCTCGCAGAACCTGCCCTTCGAGCAGGCACCGGCGGGTGTCGCCGCGCTGGGCAGCCGCAGGTCTCAGGGCAAGATCGTGGTCGCAGGGCCGGCCTGACCGACGTCATCCTGGCCGTCGAGCACTCCGCGACAGCCGCGGTCGTGGCATACGCCCGTCCCCGACTGACGTTCCCCTCAACGACCGCGGACATGTTACTGAGTGGCGTCAACCCTTCACAGGGGGCGCTGCGGCCCGGCCATCCGCACCGGCTATACCAGCCGCGGAACCTCCGGCACCGACCCGTCGGGTGACAGCGCCGAGGGCACGCCGCGGTGGCGGTAGCCGACCACCCCGCGGCCGGGCTGCAGCAGGTACACGTGCCCGGCCTCCCCGCGCGCCGCCGCGTCGACGAGCGCCTCTCCCACCTCATCGGCTGTGAGCAGCGGGAAACCGGACTCCCGGAGCTGCCCGGACACCAGCGGCGTGTCCGCGAAGCCCGGGCACACCACGCACACCCTGATGCCTTCGACCGCCAGCTCCGGCGCGACCGCGCGGGCGAGGGCGACGGCGGCGTGCTTGGTCAGCGTGTACACCGGGTCGCCCGGCCACGGCGTGAGACCGGCGAGGGAGGCCGTGACGACGACGGCGCCCCCGCCTGCGCGCCGAAGGGCCGGCAGCGCCGCCCGGACGCCCCAGAACACCCCGTCGACATTGACCCCGACGACGTGCCGGTACGACTCCTCGGTGACGCGCTCGAACCCGGCCTGCGGCGAGGCGACGCCCGCGTTGAGGTACACCTGGGTCAGCGGCCCCCGCTCCTCAGCGGCGGCCACCGCAGCCTCGAGGTCGGCGAGGCGGGTCACGTCCGTCCGTACGAACGCACCGCCGAGCCGCTCGGCGACCTCGGCGCCGCGCTCGTCGACGTCGGCCAGGACCACGGTCGTGCCCGCGGCCGCCAGCCGACCCGCCACGACGGCCCCGAAACCCCCCGCTCCCCCGGTTACGAGTGCGACTGCCATCAATTACCTCCTGTCGTTAGGCCGTGTGACCAGGGCAACGGAGCGACGCATGCTTGCTTACCGGCCGGCTTGGCTCGCACCGCCGCCACGAAGCGCGTCGAGGAGACATCATGCCGGACCACGGTCTCACAGCATGCTGGCGACATCCCCACGGGAACGCTGCGAAAGATCGAGCGTGACCTAGAGCCGGTCTTCGGGAAGGGTGGCTACGGTGAAGCACGAACCGTATCGGGTCGTGGTGACCCGTGACGAGGGGGCGTGGCTCGCCGACGTCCCTGAGCTGGAGGGCACCCACACATGGGCGCGCAACCTCCCGGCGCTGGATCGATACGTCCGCGAGGTGATCGTGCTCGCGGCCGACTTGTCGGACGGGGCCATGGGTGACCTGCAACTTGATTACGAGTACAGCACCGGAGACAAGACCCTCGATGCGGAAACTGCGGCGCTTAGAGCCCTGCGGGCCGAACTCGCTGCTGCCGAGCGGCGTACTGAGGGCATGGTCCGGAAGCTGCGAGACCGCGGTTTCTCGGTGCGCGACACCGCCGTTCTCACCGGCATCTCGTACCAGCGAGTGTCACAACTGCGACCCACTCAGCGCGACGACCCACGCGAGGTGGCCTGAGCGAACATCACCGTTTCGACGAGGTGCGAGCTGCCCCGGCCAACCCATGTCACGGCTGGCCCGATACCGCCTACGCACAGTAGTCTGGCGCCCTCATCTTCCCACCTGATTGCAGACGGGGGTTTCTGCGATGTCCGGGAGCTTCCTCGCCCGACCCGATGAGTTACGAGCGGCCGGAGCTTCTGCGCAGTCGACCGCCAACGAGGCACGCCAGCCACTCCTCGACGCCCTCACCGACGCAACCGACTCTGCGGCCACCGCCGTGCCCAACTCCGGGACCGCGGCCATCGCCCTGCAGATCGCTGCCACGTGGGAGCCCGAGTTGCGCGAGCTCGTCGACGACGTGGAGCGCTTCGGGATGACCGTCGACACTGCCGCGAACAACTACACCGCCAACGAGGGACACACGACGACAGGGTTCACGGACATCACGTCCGCGCTGCATCCCGGCGCGCCGTACGGAGGAGTAGCCCCATGATGAGCTACTCCTCGCTGGTCGCGGCCCAGCCGGGGCGCTGCACAGAGGCGGCGGCTGCCTTCCGGCGCGTCAAGACCCACCTCGACGACTTCAACTCCGCGCTCGGGGCGCAGGTCACCGGTCCGCTCAATGGGTCGGAGGCCTGGACAGGCACGGCTCAACAGAGCGCGATGGCGGCCCGGAGCGTTCAGCGGTCCAAAGTCGATGACGCAGCGGGCCAGATGGGCGACGCGGGCAAAGCGCTCGACGACCTGGCCGCCGCACTGACCCAGGCGAAGGAGTTCGTACGACGAGCCGAGGAGACCGCCGCCCAGCACCAGCTCACGATCAACGACACGGGCACGGTGACCGCGCCGCCCATGCCCGGCCCCCCGGATCCCGTCCGGGAAACCCGCCGCCGGGAGGCCGCCGACGAGACCCGGCAACTGATCAGCAAGGCCGTCGAGCACGCCCAGGATGCGGACGAGCACTGCGCGACCAAGCTGACCGGGGTGCTCGATGCCTCCGGCCGCACTTTGGCGACCCCCTTCAAGTGGGGCGAGTTCACCGCTGGGCTGCTGTTGGGGGTCGGCGAGGGGTACAGTCAACGCGTCTCGAATACGTTAACCTACCTGCGGCGAGCGCACTGGCGCCGCGGCACGTGGGTGTCTGGACATACACGTCAGCTGGCCAGCGGGCGCGTAGGCCACTGGCGGGGACATTGGCGTCGTGGGGGCCCGGTCAGTGCGCACCGGGTGGCGGACGCCGCAGGACGACCGAGGTGGGCCGGCCGAGCGCGGATATTGGGACACACCGGGACGGTGGTCTCCTTCGCCACCGCGGGAGTCGGACAGTGGATCTCCGACTCGCACAACCCCAACCTCGAGACGTCCGAGCGTATCGGTCGGGCAGCTATGCAGAGCGTGACTGTAGGAGGCGGCGCTTGGGCGGGGGCCGCCGCCGGCGCTGCGATCGGCAGTGTCATCCCGGGTGTAGGCACCGTCGTGGGCGGAGTAGTCGGAGGAATCATCGGCGGCATGGCTGGTGGCGAGCTTGCGGACGCCATCAACGACGGCATGGT
Organism: Streptomycetales bacterium; assembly: GCA_050699195.1. Taxonomy (GTDB): domain Bacteria; phylum Actinomycetota; class Actinomycetes; order JBOHCZ01; family JBOHCZ01; genus JBOHCZ01. Next base: position 978 of record JBOHCZ010000231.1, on the reverse strand, counting down.
CGACATGGCGGGAGACGGGGCAGAGGCTGTAGGTGACGCGCTTGGAGGTGTGGCCGACCGGGCAGGCGAGGTTATCGATGACATCACACCTTGGTGATCTGTGATGGGCACTGGGCAACTGTTCTTTCTCGCGCTCGGGCTCGTGATGCTCCTAACATCCGTGATGTGCTGGACTGGGCGATGGCGCGTGTGGACACTTTCTCAGGCCGCGCCCTTCGCCCTCGCGCCTGGTGTGGGCTTTGCCTTCGTCCTTTGGTCGGTGGGCATGGAGCTCCCGGAGTCGTGGAGTGCGCTCTTTCTCCTCGTGGGATTTGTTACCGCCCTGGGGGGGCTCATCCTCACAGTGTGGGAGCCGAGGTGGCTGGGACCGAAATGGTTTCGGGAGAGGGACTTGGTAGACCTGTCGGATCCGTTCACGGCAGCATCAGTTGCTATCGGTGCAACTCTCTCGCGAGATCGGGGCTCGCACGGTAGCGAGGCAACCGTCGCCCGGGCATTCGAAGGGCAGCGACCGGCAGAGCGCGTAAAACTCCAACTCGTGACTGACGCGTATGGCCGGGCCAGCGCCGTACATCCCAAAGATGGGGTCGAGGGGCACCTGCTGCTCTACCCCGAAGACCTGGTATTCGCGGCTGACCGCACCGAAGATGCGATGCGGGACCGCCTCATCGTCGAGCACGTCCCGGCCCGCAAGATCACCGGCGTGAGACGGGTCCCACGAGGCAGTCACCCTGACGGGACCATTAGGCGCCCGCAACTCGCCTCCTGGGTGGCACCCCGCTTCCAGGTGGACACCGCCGACGGGCCCTGGGTCTTTCAGTCGGGCGAGGCACGGCGACTCGTCGAAGAAATCGAACGCCGCTACGTTCACACCACCGGCGGGCGAAGCGAACTGCTCACGCCGGAGCCCGACGCTCAGGCTGGTCGTCCTGGCCAGAACGAGCGGCTCGACTCCCTCGCCCCCTTCGACCGCGAGGA
>JBOHCZ010000230.1:0-3851 GCA_050699195.1 Streptomycetales bacterium | reverse complement strand
GGCAACTTCCAGGTCAACAACAACGGCAACGGCGGCGAGCAGGGCGACCCGGTCCTCGGCCTGGTGCACGCCGGCGCGACGACGGGCGGCGAGCCGACCTTCACCGGCCGCGACAACGCCTACATGCAGACGCTGCCCGACGGCATCCCGCCGTGGAGCGGGATGTTCCTCTGGGAGCCGATCAACGACGCGTTCGAGGGGCCGTTCTCCGACGGCAACTTCGACGCGAGCGTGATCGAGCACGAGTACGCCCACGGGCTCTCCAACCGCTACGTCGGCCAGGAGGACAACGCGCTCTCCACCCACCAGTCCGGTTCCATGGGCGAGGGCTGGGGCGACTGGTACGCCCTCAACTACCTGCACCGCGAGGAGCTGTACGACAAGTCGATCGTCGGCGAGTTCGTCACCGGCAACGGCGAGCGGGGCATCCGCAACTGGTCCTACGACGACAACCCGGTCGGCTTCGGCGACGTCGGGTACGACACGATCGGCGCCGAGGTGCATGCGGACGGCGAGATCTGGACCGCGATCCTGTGGGACGTGCGCCAGGCACTGGTCGCGGAGTTCGGCGAGGCCGCAGGCTCCGACATCGCGGCGCGCATCGTCACCGACGCGATGCCGCTGTCGCCGAACGACCCGTCGTTCCTCGACATGCGGGACGCCATCGTCAAGGCGCTGGACAACCGCTTCCACGCCCGGCCGGACTACCCGACGATCTTCGACCTGGTCTACACCGAGTTCGCACGTCGCGGCGCCGGGGCGGACGCCGCCACGGACGGGGGCGAGGACATCGATCCCACGCCGGCCTTCGACCACGTGGACGCCACGCGCAACGGCGTACTCTCAGGCCAGGTCGTCAACGCCTCGACCGGTGAGCCGGTGGCCGACGCCCGTGTGATGATCGGTCAGTTCGAGGCACGGGTCTCCGCGCTGCGCACCACGGGCAGCACAGGAGGCTTCTCCGCGCCGGCCGTCCAGGGCAGCTACCCGGTGACCATCCAGGCACGCGGCCTCGGCTCGCACACCTTCCAGGACGTGCAGGTCACGGCGGGAGAGACGACCTCGCTGCGGTTCGAGCTGGCACCGAACCTGGCGTCGGAGGCCAGCGGGGCGAAGATCGTATCCGCCACGTCAGAGGGCGCCGGTGCCCTGCTCGACGACACGGAGTCGAGCAGCTGGCAGAGCGCCAAGGGCGACGGCAACGTGGTGATCGAGCTGGCCAAGCCGGCCGAGATCGCCGCCGTCCAGGTCAGCGCCTTCACTTCATCGCGGTTCGAGGGCCTGCGGGACTTCACACTGCAGGTCTCGAACGACGGCCAGGTGTGGCGCACGGTGCGCAGTGGGCAGGGCTTCTCGTACCAGAAGCCGCGCCCGGTCGCTCCGGATCTGCACTACCGGACCTTCACGCTCGAGGCGCCGGTTCAGGCGAGTCACGTCCGGTTCTGGACCGACGAGCCGTTCGGCGAGACGAAGGCCGAGGTCCAGACGGGCGAGCTGCAGGTCTTCTCGGAGACGGTGCAGGGCGTGAGCCCGCTTCCGCCGCCCCCGCCCGACGAGCCGGTGACCGACTCAGGCACCATCGCGGCCGGGAACCCGGCAAGCGGCTCGGTCTCCGGGGTGACCGCCAGCGAGTTCGAGCAGACCTGCGCGGCTCCTCCGGGGTCGCAGGGCACGGACGGCTGGGTCACCACCCTGCCGGACAGTTTCGGTGACGGCATGCACTCGGTCCAGGTCAAGGGCGACTCCGCGGCGCCCTACGATCTCGACCTGTACTTCTACGACGCCGAATGCAACCTGGTCGGCTCGGCCGCCTCAGCGGCGGCCGACGAGTCGGGGACCGTTCCCTCCGGCGCGAAGCACGTGCTCACCCAGCTCTTCCTGGGTGCGGGGGTGCCGTTCGACCTGACGGCGACGGACGCCGGCGGCTGATCGGCGTCCCGGGGTGGCTCCCGCGGAGCCCGTACCGCAGGAGCCACCCTCGTCGACCTCGTACGTGAGCCAGCGGCCGTCAGCCGGCGTCGTAGTAGGAATCGGTCAGGTACTCGTGAACGGCATGTTCGGGCACCCGGAAGGACCGGCCCACACGCACAGCGGGGAGCACCCCGCCGTGCACGAGCCGGTACACCGTCATCTTGGAGACCCGCATGATCGTCGCGACCTCGGCGACGGTCATGAACCTGACCTCGTTGAGCGGTCTCTCGCTTGAGCCCATAGCGCACCGGACCTTTGGCACGTGTCGGGCACCGGCTGCCCTTCCGGTGGCTGACCCACCCACGTGTAGTGCCAGGTTAGTTGCAATTGGTACGAATGGGGAAGAGGAGATCCGGTAAAACGATAAAAGGCTACAAACCAGCATGATCCAGTAGATATGCCGTCAACGGATCGTAGAGGTGCGGCGCCACGTTGTCGTCCAGCGGCACCGCCACCTCGACCGCTCCCTCTGCCTCGCCCACGAAGAGCGCGGGATCGTTGCAGTCCGCGAAGCCCACCGCGTCGATGCCCGCCTGACCTGCGGCCCCGGCCCAACCGTGGTCGGCGACGACGAGATCCGGGAGCCGCTCACCAGCCGCACGGAGCGACGCGAGGATCGCCCGCATCGGCTCGGGCTCGTGCGTGTGGACACCCCCGCCGGCGCCACTGGAGAGCACGGCAACGCGGTCCACGTACTCCACCCGCTCCGCTGGCTCCCCCGGCGCCCCCTCGTAGTGGGCGGCCGCGTCCGGCGTGAGCACCGCGCAACCGGCAGCGGCCAGCGCCGCGGCGACGGCACGGTGCACCGGCATCAGGCCCGTCGGATGGCCTGTCGCGACGACCACCCGCTGCCCCCCCTGGGCGGCCTTGCCGAGCCGCGCGGCCATCTCGTCGAGGCGGTCGACGGTGCGGTCCGGGTCGATGGTGTCCTGCCCCGACCGGTACGCGGGATCGGGCGAGACCCCCACACGGTCGGCCATCAGGGCGAGGACGTCCTCCGGCGGCCAGCGCCCCTCGGGCTCGAGGCCGAACAGGTAGTGCGGGTCGCGGGCGCTCATCAGCCGGTAGTTGCGCAGGTTGTTCTCGCGCGGCGTCGCGACGCGCCCCGCGATGCGGTGCCGTAGGAGGTGGGCGCGCAGCTCAGCCCGCTCGGGGGGGCGCGTCACCGATCCGCCCCCCCGTCCGGTCACAGGTCCACCATCGGATCGAGCCCGTGTGTGGGGAACACCGCCTGGCGGGTGGCGAGGATCGACCGGTCGAGCGACTCGGCGGGGTCGTACCCGAGCTGCCAATCGCGGACCTCCGGAGTGCGCCCGTCGGTCATCCGCAGCGGGGCCACGGCCCCGCAATGCAGCTCCACGTGGGCGCGCCAAGCCTCCGGCACCGCTGACTCCGGGTCCACCGGGCTGCCCGCCGCTTCCGCGATCAGGTGGGACCACGTGCGGGGGACCACCTGCACGAGCTCGTACCCGCCGCCTCCCGTGGCGACCCAGCGCCCGCCGGTGTGCTCGTGCGCCAGGCGGTGCAACGCCTGGCAGCCGGCCCGCTGCCCGTCCACGCTCAGCGTGAGGTGGGCGAGCGGGTCCAGGAAGTGGCTGTCGCAGCCGTGCTGGCTCACCAGCACCTCCGGCCGGAACGCCGCCATCAGGTGCGGGACGATCGCGTGGAACGCCCGCAGCCACCCCTCGTCCCCCGTCCCGGCCGGGAGCGCCACGTTGACCGACGAGCCCTCGGCCTTCGGGCCGCCGAGCTCGTCGGGGAAGCCGGTGCCGGGGAACAGCGACTGTCCGGACTCGTGCAGGCTGATGGTCAGCACGCGCGGGTCGTCGTAGAAGACCTGCTGCACACCGTCGCCGTGGTGCACGTCCACGTCCACGTAG
>JBOHCZ010000229.1:0-4459 GCA_050699195.1 Streptomycetales bacterium | reverse complement strand
GCTCCGGGCCGTGGCGGGCCGGAGCCCGGCCCGGCAGCCGACCGTCCACTGCTGGTCCCGCTGGTACGGGCCGGCGGGGTCGTCGGCCGGGAGGACCTCGCGGTAGCCCGGGAGCGGCACTTCGCGTCCAAGGCTGAGCTGCCGGCTTCGGCCCTGCGGCTCTCCCGCGGCGAGCCGGCGATCCCCACCGTTTACGAGTCGTATGAGTCGTACGAGTCCGAGGAGGAAGGACGATGACCCAAGCCCTCGTCGTCGTCGACGTCCAGAACGACTTCTGCGAGGGCGGCAGCCTCGCCGTGCACGGCGGGGCACATGTGGCCGCCCGGATCAGCGACCACGTCGCCTCGCGCGCCCAGTCGTACGCGCACATCGTGGCGTCGCGCGACTACCACATCGACCCCGGAGCGCACTTCAGCGAGCAGCCGGACTTCGTGGACAGCTGGCCGGCGCACTGCGTGGCGGGCACCAGGGGTGCCGACTACCACCCCAACCTGGGTCCTGCGCTGGAGACCGGCAAGATCGCGGAGGTCTTCAGCAAGGGCCGCCACAGCGCGGCCTACAGCGGGTTCGAGGGGGTGACCGACGACGGGGTGCTCCTGCAGAGCTGGCTGCGTGACCGGGGCGTGGATGCGATCGAGGTGGTGGGCATCGCGACCGACATGTGCGTGCGCGCCACGGCACTCGACGCGGCGCGACACGGTTTCGCCACCCGGGTGCTCCTCGACCTCACCGCGGGGGTCGCGCAGGAAACCACCGAGCGAGCACTGGTCGAGATGCACGACGCGGGGGTCGAGCTGGTCGGCTCGCCGGTGATGCGGGACTCCGACTGAGCCGCCCGGCCCCTGGCCGGCAGGGCCTGGCCGTCAGCTGCGCTGGCCGCCGGACCAGCTCCAGGCGTACGACGTGTCCTCGCACGCGAGCGCCGCATCACCGAACCCGAGCGGGCGGAACGTGTCGACCATGACCGCGGCCTCGTCGGTGTGCTCCTTGCCGAGCGACCGCTCGACCGCTCCCGGCTGCGGGCCGTGCGTGAAGCCGGCCGGGTGCAGGCTGATCGACCCGAGCCCGATGCCCGAGCCGGCACGCGCCTCGTAGCTGCCGCCCACGTAGAACATCATCTCGTCGCTGTCGACGTTCGCGTGGTTGTAGGGCACGGGCACGGCCTGGGGGTGGTAGTCGAGCTTGCGCGGGCAGAAGGAGCAGACCACGAAGCCCGGCCCCTCGAAGGTCTGGTGCACCGGCGGGGGCTGGTGCACCCGGCCGGTGATCGGCTCGAAGTCCGCGATGTTGAAAGCGTAGGGGTACAGGCAGCCGTCCCAACCGACGACGTCGAAGGGGTGGCGGGCGTAGGTGAGGCGGGTGCCCACGAGTCCGCCGCCGGGCCCGCGGTGCCGGACCAGCACGTCGACGTCCTGACCCTCGACCAGGTGCGGCTCGGTGGGTCCCCGCAGGTCACGCTCGCAGTACGGGGCGTGCTCGAGGAACTGGCCGCGCGCCGACAGGTAGCGATCCGGAGCGGCGATACGGCCGCTGGCCTCGACGACCAGGAGACGAAGCGACGTGCTGCCCCGCGGTACCCAGCGGTGCACGGTCGATGTCGGGATGACCGTGTAGTCACCCTCGGCGACGTCGAGTACGCCGAAGGTCGTCTCGAGGCGCGCCCGGCCGGTCCGCAGGTAGACGCATTCGTCGCCGACGGCGTTGCGGTACAGCTCGCTGGGGCGGTCCGCGGCGACGTAGGAGATCCGTACGTCGTCGTTGCCCAGCAGTAGCTGGCGGCCGGCCACAGCGTCGGAGCCGGAAACGTCGAGCTTCTCCGTCGTGAGGTGGCGGGGCCGCAGGGGGTGGTTGGGCTTGGTCCGGGTGGCGGGAGCGTCCCAGACCTGGGCATCGACGATCGCCGTCGGCAGATGCTCGTGGTAGAGCAAGGCGGAGTCCGATGAGAAACCCTCGACTCCCATGAGCTCCTCGGCGTAGAGCGTGCCGTCAGGCTTGCGGAACTGGATGTGGCGCTTGCGGGGGATGTCCCCGACTGCCCGGTAGTACGGCATGGCAGCGCCTCCTCACGAACGTCGCGTCGCGCATATCGTGGCGAACGATGAAGATGTGTTCGTTTATCGGACGGGATTGTCCTCTAACAGAACACTGCGCTACTGTCGCTGGCATGTCAACCGCAGGGGTGCACGCCCTGCTGCGCCAGCTCGTCGACGACGCGGGGCTCTTCCCGCCGGGAAACCTCCCGATGGCCGCCGCGCTCGCCACGCACCGCGCCCACCGGGCCGGGCCGCGAGCCGCCCTCCTCGGCCGGTTCCTCTGTCCGGCCTCCCGGCTCGGCGAGCTGCGCGCACACCTGCACGATCCCGCCGTCCACCCGGAGCGGCTCAGGCTCGGGCTCATCATGAACACCGGCACCGGCGGGCTGCCGGAGGCGATCGCGGACTCCGTGGAGGACCGCAGGGTCGGGCTCGAGGCCGTCGAGATCCCGCTGCCACCCGGCGCCGACCAGTCCGAGGCCGCCCACACCACCCTCCACGCGCTCTCCCGGGTGCCCGCAGGAGTCGCCGTGCACGTCGAGATTCCGCGAGTGCCCGGCTGGCGTGACGCACTCTCGCTGATCGCCGCCAGGGGGCGCGGTGCCAAGCTGCGCACCGGTGGGCTGGTCCCCGAGGCCTTCCCGACCGAGCGTGAGGTCGCCGACTTCATCAGGGCGTGCGTCGCCGAGCGGGCCGCCTTCAAGTGCACCGCCGGGCTGCACGGTGCGGTCCGGCACCGTGACGCGCGCACCGGCTTCCAGCATCACGGGTTCCTCAACATCCTCGCGGCGACCTGCCTCGCCGTGCGCGGGGCGGCGGTCCACGAGTTGGTCGCCGTGCTGGCCGATGGTGATCCCGCGGCGCTCGCCGCCCGGGTCAAGACGGTCGACGCCGAGACCGCGGCCGCGGCGCGCGGGCACTTCGTGTCCTACGGCAGCTGCAGCTTCAACGAGCCGGTGGACGACCTTGCGGGCCTCGGCCTGCTCGGCGCGGCGACCGAGGGCCCCAGCCGGTCGCAGCGCCCGCCTCCGGCGCCGTCCCAGCGGCAGGCGCGGCAGCAGGCATGACGGCGGCGAATGCGAGGGCTGCGTGGACTGCGCGGGCTGCAGAGCCTTCGTGGGTGCCGGTCCCCGAGGGCTCCCCGTTTCCGGTCCAGAACCTGCCCTACGGCGTCTTCTCGCGCCCCGACGAGCCGGCCCGGGTCGGGGTCGCGATCGGCGACCACGTGCTCGACCTGGGTGCTGCCGCGGCGGACGGCCTGCTGGCCGATCGGGCCGTCGATCCGGCCGTCGATCCGGCATGGTTCGCCCAGCCCGCGCTGAACGCGTTCATGGCCGCCGGGCGACCGGCCTGGCAGGCGGTGCGCGCCCGGCTCGCCGAGCTGCTCTGCGACGCCTCCCACCGGGTTGCCGTACAGCCCCATCTGCTCCCCCGCGCGTCCGCGCGGCTGCACCTGCCATGGCAGGTCGCGGACTACGTCGACTTCTACTCGTCGCTGCACCACGCCGGCAACATCGGGCGGATCTTCCGGCCGGACGCCGAGCCGCTCACCCCCAACTGGCGGTACCTGCCGATCGGCTATCACGGGCGCGCGGGCACGGTGGTAGTCTCCGGCACGCCGATCACGCGTCCGTGTGGCCAGCACAAGGTCCCCGGGGAGCCGGCGCCCACCTTCGGCCCCTCGCTCCGGCTCGACATCGAGGCCGAGGTCGGCTTCGTCGTGGGGACACCCTCCGAACGCGGCGTGCCCGTCCCGGCCGGCGCTGTGCGCGACCACGTGTTCGGGGTGGTCCTGGTGAACGACTGGAGCGCCCGCGACATCCAGGCGTGGGAGTCCGTCCCCCTCGGGCCCTTCCTCGGCAAGTCGTTCGCCACGTCGGTGTCGCCGTGGGTGGTGCCGCTCGACGCGCTGGAGGCCGCCCGGGTCGAGGCTCCCGAGCAGGAACCGCCGCCGCTGCCCTACCTGGCGGGCGGCCGGCGCTGGGGTCTCGACCTGCACCTCGAGGTGGCGCTCAACGGCCACGTGGTCGCCCGCCCGCCGTTCGCCGGCATGTACTGGACCTTCGCCCAGCAGCTCGCGCACCTGACGGTGAACGGCGCGTCACTGCGGACCGGCGACCTCTACGCCTCTGGCACGGTCTCCGGGCCGGAACGGCACCAGCGTGGCTCGCTCATCGAGCTGACCTGGAACGGCCGCGACACCCTCGAGCTGCCCGACGGCTCGTGCCGCACCTATCTGCAGGACGGCGACACCGTGTCGGTCACGGCCAGCGCCCCCGGCCCCGGCGGCACCCGGCTGGGCTTCGGCGCGGTCAGCGGGACGGTCCAGCCCGCCCACCGGCCATAGGGGCCTGTTATCCTGCCGATCTTGGTGTCCCGCGTCAAGATCTTGGCTCAGGATTCTTGACCTGAGGGTTGGGTCTTCT
>JBOHCZ010000228.1:0-14833 GCA_050699195.1 Streptomycetales bacterium | reverse complement strand
ATCCTGACCGGGCGCCCGGTCGGCGCGGAGGAGGCAGCAGCGATGGGTCTCGCCGACCGGGTGGTGCCGCGCGGCCAGGCGCGGGCCGCCGCGGAGGCACTCGCCGCCCAGCTCGCGGAGTTCCCGCAGCTGTGCCTGCGCCATGACCGGCTCTCCGCGTACGAGCAGCAAGGCCTCGATCTCACCGCTGCGCTGCGCAGGGAGTACGAGCACGGGCGGGTCGCCGCCGCGCGCGAGGCGCGGGCCGGGGCCGCCAGGTTCACTCGGGGAGCGGGCCGGCACGGCCCGTCCGAGGGGCGCTGACCTGCTTGGCGGCATCGCCGGCGCCGCACCGGAAGCCCATGTGTCCGGTACTGGTCTCCGGCGTGTTCGCGGTGCGGGCCGCGACGCGGTAGCGGTTGCAGTACGACGCGTGGCACAGGTACGAGCCGCCGCGGATGGCCTTCGCCTCGCCGGCCGGCGGACCCTGCGGGTCGACGCGTGTCTCGCGCCGGTGCTGCGCGTGCCAGGTGGTGCTCCACCAGTCGGCGCACCACTCCCACACGTTGCCGGCGGCGTTGTACAGCCCGAAGCCGTTCGGGCCGAAAGCGCTCACCGGTGCGGTCCCGAGATGGCCGTCCCCCCCGGTGTTCCCGGTAGGGAAGGGCCCCTGCCAGATGTTGGCGCGGTGCCGGCCCCGGGGGGTGAGCTCGCTGCCCCAGGGGTAGCGCTGCTGGTCGAGCCCGCCGCGCGCGGCCAACTCCCACTCGGCCTCGGTGGGCAGGCGCTTGCCGGCCCACGTGGCGTAGGCGTGGGCGTCGTGCCACGAGACGTGGACCACGGGATGGTTCGGCCGGTCGCCGATCGACGAGCCCGGCCCCTCAGGCTCGCGCCACCACGCGCCGTCGACGGCCAGCCACCAGGGTGCGCTTCGCATCTCACCGTCGCGTACCGCCCCCCGGGCCTTCGGATGGACGAGCGCGTAGAACACGAACGACCAGCCGCAGCGCTCCGCGTCGGTGGGGTGACCGGTGGCCTTGACGAAGGCCGCGAACTGCCGGTTGGTGACCGCGTGGGCGTCGATCAGGAACGGCGTGATGCGCACCTCCCGAACCGGGCCCTCGCCGTCGGCCGGGTTCCCCTCGGGATCGGCGCCGCCCATCAGGAAGGACCGGCCAGCGATCCGCACCATGCCCCCTGTGCTGCGCCTTTCGACCTGGTGCGCGTCGCGGCGGTTTCGATGGCCCATGCAGACATGATCCATGCTGCGTTGTGCCCTCCGTACCGCTGTTGTTTCTGTCAGCTATCGCCCCTGCGAGGCCCCTGTTCGGAGGGTCTTGACACGGCCCGCTCGCAGGACTGAGCATCAAGAATTCGTCCAGTTCCGATCGTTTCTGATTGACAATGACCGATCCCCCGGCGGTCGGTTGCAGCGACCTGTGGTCGAGAGGGGCGTTCATGATGGATACACGTGGTCGCAGAGCAGCCGTCGCCTCCGCGCTGTCGCGCCGGGGCTTCCTCGGGGCCGCCGGGGCGGTCACCGCGGGCCTGGCGGCCCCCGGGCTGACCGGTTGTGCCACCGCACCCGACGAGGACGGCGGGCCGGGCAAGGGGGAGTTGACGATCTACTGGAACGCCGGGCACGTCTACGACGCCTACGCCAAGGTCATCAAGGACTTCGAATCCGATCACGGCGTCACGGTGCAGTGGCAGAAGTTCCAGTGGCCCGACCTGCGCACCAAGCTGCTCGCCGACTTCACCGCGGGCAACGTCCCCGACCTCGTGGAGGAGCCGGGCGGCTGGGTGGCGGAGTTCGCGCTCACGGGCGACCTGCTGTCGCTGCAGCCCTACGTCGATGCGGACGGGCCCGACATGGGCTTCCCCGACGACTGGCTGTCCTACACCGTCGAGCACAACATGATCGACGGCGAGGTCTACGGCATCCAGCAGCACCTCACCTGCCTGCTGCACTTCTACAACAAGGCCATGTTCGCCAAGGCCGGGCTCTCCGCGCCGCCCGCGCACTGGGACGAGTTCCTCGAGGCGGCCAGGGCGCTGACGGGCGAGGGCGTACACGGGGTTGCTTTAAACGCGCTGGCCTTCTACGGGTGGCCGTGGCTGCTGCAGGACGGCGTCTCCTATTTCGACCCGGGCACCAAGGAGGTCATGCTCCCCCGTGCGGCGGCCGCCGAGGCGATGCAGTTCCAAGTGGACCTCGTGCACAAGCACAAGGTCTCCCCGACGCCGGTGGTGACCCCTGACTACTCGACGCCTCGCAAGCTGCTGTCCGCCGAGCGGGCCGCCATGATGATCAGCGGCCCGTGGGACCTCGCGCCCCTGCGCGAGGCCAATCCCGACCTCGACTTCGGCATCCACCAGGCGCTGAGCAACGAACGTCAGGCCACCGCGGTGAGCGGGACCAGCCTGTTCATCCCGAAGAAGGCGAAGAACCCCGACCTGGCGTGGGACCTGATCAAGCGGATCACCGCGGTCGACGTCGAGCTCGCCGTCACCGAAGAGGCCGACATGACGATGCCCCGCAAGTCGTGGGCCGACGACGAGTCGATCCGCTCCGACCCGACACTCAACGCGTTCGCCAGGGGCCTCGAGTACTCCGTCGACTGGATGGAGGACCTCGCGCGTTCAGGCGCCCGCGGCCCCATCGACGAGACCTGGCAGAGCACCTACGAGGGCATCTTGATCCAGGGCAGACCGGTCGAGGGGATGCTGAAGGAGTTCTCCGCGAGCGCGCAGAAGGCCCTGTCGCAGTAGCGATGGCGGTGGCGACTGCACGGACCAGCGGCGCACGCGCACGAGGAGGCAAACCGGCCAGGAGCAGCCTTGCCAGGCACCGGGAACGGATGGCCTACCTTTTCCTGGCGCCGACCCTGGTCTTCTTCGGCCTGCTGTTCTTCTACCCGCTGGGTCTCGAGCTGTGGTCCAGCCTGCTGTCCGGTCCCCGCGTCGACGTCTTCGTCGGCGCGGGGAACTACACGCGGGCTCTCACAGACCCGGCGACGCTGCACTCCTTCGTGGTGACGCTGATCTTCGGCGCGGGCGTGGTCTGCTTCAGCCTCGGTCTCGGCCTGCTGTTCGCGATGATCCTGCACCGGCGGCTGCCCGGGCGGTTGCTGTTCCGCGGCATCCTGCTGGTGCCCTACCTCACCTCGATCGTGATCATCGGGTTGCTGTGGCGCAACATCCTCGACCCGAGCGTGGGCATCCTGAACCGGCTACTGCTCGCCCTGGACCTGCCGACCCAGCAGTGGCTCACGACCCACGCGCTGGCCGTGCTCGTGGGGATCACGGTGTGGCAGATGGCGGGCTACACCACGGTGCTGTTCCTGGCCGGGCTGCAGGGCATCCCGGAGATCTACTACGAGGCGGCCCGGGTCGACGGCGCGTCGGCGTGGACCCAGTTCACCCGCATCACGCTGCCGCTGATCGCGCCTACCACGCTGTTCGTGTCGGTCATCGGTGTGATCCACTCGCTGCAGGCCTTCGCCCAGCCCTACATCATCACCGACGGGGGGCCGGGCGTCGCCACGGAGCTGTTTGTCTTCCGGGTCTTCGACGTGGCGTTCACCTTCCGTGACATCGGGTACGCCTCGGCCCTGTCGTTTCTCTTCATGTGCGTCATCATGGCCCTCACCCTGATCCAGTTCCGGGCCGGCCGGCGCGAGGTGCGGTACTGATGCGCGGCGGGGAGGCACCTGCCCGAAACAGCGACGTGCTGGCCCCGCGCGTTCGGCTGCCGGCCTACACACTGCTGACGGTGGCGGCCGCGCTGACCGTGCTGCCGCTCATCTACATGGTGTCGCTTTCGCTGCAGTCCGACGCCGAGATCCTCGAGGGCGAGCCGGTGCTGTGGCCTGAGGCGCTGCAGTTCGGCAACTTCGCGAGGTTGTTCGAGGAAGCACCTTTCGCGCGGTTTTTCCTCAACAGCTTCATCATGGCGGGCGGCATCACGCTCGCCCATCTGATCTTTGATCCGTTGGCAGGCTACGTGTTTGCGAAGTTCGATTTTCGCTTCAAGAACACGTTGTTCGTCATCATACTCGGCACCCTGATGGTGCCTTTCTTCATCAGGATGATCCCGCTGTATGTCATCATGTCGAACCTCGGATGGACCAACACTTACCAGGGGCTCATCGCGCCATTCTTGATGGACGCTTACGGGATCTTCCTCATGCGGCAGTTCATCGAGCCGCTGCCCGACGAGCTCATCGACGCTGCCCGTGTCGATGGTGCCTCCGAGCTGCGCATATACCGATCGATCGTGTTGCCCCACGCCAAGCCCGCGCTAGCCGTCCTCGCACTCTTCACTTTCGTGTACCAGTGGAACGAGTTTCTCTGGCCGCTGGTCGCGACGGACACCCAGGAAATGCGTACCATGACCGTGGGGCTCACGATGTTCAACCAGGAGCACTTCACCCAATGGAATCTCACGGCCGCCGGTGCCGTCGTGCTCTTCATCCCCACGTTCCTGTTGTTTTTCGTGAGCCAACGCTATCTGGTGAGGGGGATCGCGCTGACCGGTCTCAAGTGATCGCACGCCGGGGAAGGAGGAGCACGCGATGGGCAGGCCGCACGCCGATCGACCGAACGTCGTCGTCTTCTTCACCGACCAGCAGCGCTGGGACACGACGGGGCTGCACGACAACCCCCTGGACCTGACGCCCAACCTGGATCGGCGGGCGCGCCGCGGCACCCATCTGGAGAACTTCTTCACGAACCAGCCGCTGTGCGGCCCCTCCCGCGCGTGCCTGCAGACCGGCCGGTACGCCACGGTCACCGGCTGCTTCCGCAACGACGTAGCACTGCCCGGTGAGCAGCGCACGCTGGCCCATCACTTCCGCGAAGCGGGCTACGCTACTGCCTACATCGGAAAATGGCATCTCGCCGACCCGCGGACTGCCGGGGCCGTGGCGCCCGAGCAGCGCGGAGGGTACGAGCACTGGCTCGCCGCCAACCTGCTCGAGTTCACCTCCGAGGCTTACCGCACCACGCTCTACGACGGGAACGGTGTCCCGGTGGAGCTGCCGGGGTACCGTACCGACGCGCTCTGCGACGCGGCGATCCGCTACATCGCGGGCCACCGGGACGGGCCGTTCTACCTGTTCCTGTCGTTCCTCGAGCCGCACCACCAGAACACCACCGGCGACTACCCGGCTCCCGAGGGATACCGCGAGCGGTACTCCGGGCGGTGGCTGCCGCCGGACCTGGCGGCTCTCGGCGGCTCCGCCGCCCAGCACATCGCCGGCTACTGCGGGATGGTCAAGCGCCTCGACGAGGCGTTCGGCCGGCTGATGGACGCCCTGCAGAGCCTGGCGCTCGAGGAGGACACCATCGTGTTGTTCACCTCCGACCACGGTTGCCACTTCCACACCCGCAACCGCGAGTACAAGCGCTCACCGCACGACGCATCGATCCGGGTGCCCGCGGTCCTGCTCGGTCCGGGCTTCGACCGGGGCGCGCGGGTCCGCGAGCTCGTCAGCACGGTCGACCTGGCGCCGACGCTGCTCGACGCCGCCGGTCTCGCCGTTCCCCCGGACCTGGACGGCAGGTCGCTGCTCCCACTCCTGCACGGCCGCGCGGAGTGGCCGGACGATGTCTTCGTCCAGGTCAGCGAGGACCACGTGGGGCGCGCCGTGCGCACCCACCGCTGGAAGTACGCCGTCGTCGCGCCCGGAGCCCACGGGTGGCGGGACGCCGGGTCCGGGCACTACCGGGAGGAGTTTCTCTATGACCTGCGTGCCGATCCGTACGAGCTCACCAACCTGGTGGGCCTGGCATCGCACCAGGGGGTCGCCGAGGTCATGCGGGGCCGCCTGATCCACCGGATGGCGGAGGCCGGCGAGACCGAGCCGGTCATCGCGTCCGCGGCGGCGCGCCCCAGTGGCCAGCGCACCGTCACCCCCGAGGAAACCCTCGAGTAACGATGGGAGTGGAACGTTGGGCAATCCGGTGAGAAACATCAGCCGCCGAGGATTCCTTTCTGCCGGCGGGGTCAGTGCCGTTTCCCTGGTGTTATCGGTGTCTGTGAGCCGCCCCGCGGCAGCCAAGCCGCGATTCGCGAGCCACCCGTTCAGCCTGGGGGTGGCCTCCGGGGACCCCGTGCCCGACGGGTTCGTGCTCTGGACCCGGCTCGCTCCCGACCCCGTGGCGGAGGACGGCAGCGGGGGCATGCCACCCGAGCGGGTCGACGTGCGGTACGAGGTCGCGGAGGACGAGCTGTTCACGAGGGTCGTGCGCCGGAGCAGGGCCGAGGCCGGCCCCGACTTCGCTCACTCGGTGCACGTCGAGGTCGGCGGCCTGCGATCGGCCAGGGAGTACTTCTACCGGTTCCGCGTCGGCCGGGAGATCAGTCCGGTGGGACGAACGAAGACCGCGCCGGCCTTCGGCGCGCACGTCGAGCGCGTGCGGCTCGCGATCGCCTCGTGCCAGAACTTCACCGACGGTCACTATCCGGCCTTCCGCGACATGACCTTGCAGGACTTCGACCTGCTGGTGCACCTGGGTGACTACATCTACGAGGGGGCCTCGCAGGGCGACCCGGCTCTCGGGCGGGGCCACCTGCCGGCGAGGGAGTGCATAACACTCGCCGACTACCGGGTGCGCTACGGGCAGTACAAGACCGACCCCAACCTGCAGGCCGCGCACGCCCTCTTCCCGTGGCTCACCACGCCCGACGACCACGAGGTCGACAACGACTGGGCGGGAGGGCAGGACGGCCACGACGTCCGTGAGGGGTTCCTCGAGCGCAGAGCGGCGGCGTTCCGGGCGAGCTACGAGAACCTCCCACTGCGGCGCGCCCAGCAACCCGCCGGGCCGAACATGCAGATCTTCCGCCGCCTGCGGTACGGCGACATCGCGCAGTTCCACCTGCTCGACACCCGCCAGTTCCGCGACAACCAGGCCGAGTGCACCAACGACCAGCGCGTCGACGGCTACTGTCCCGGCTCCCTCGACCCCGACCGCACGATCCTCGGCGACGAGCAGGAGCGCTGGCTCTACGACGGGCTGGCCAGCTCGCCGGCGCGCTGGAACGTGCTCTGCAACCAGACCCACTTCGCCCCCTTCGACCACCTCGAGGGACCCGGCAGGAGGTTCAGCACCGAGGACGCCTGGGGTGAGGGCTATGTCGGCGACCGCGAGCAGCTGCTCGACTTCATCGCCGCGCGCCGCCCGTCCAACCCCGTCATCGTCACCGGCGACTCGCACAAGAACTGGCTGTTCGACCTGAAGGAGGACTTCGACAACCCCGACTCCGAGACGCTGGCGACGGAGTACCTCGGCACGTCGATCAGCTCCGGCGGCGACATCCAGACCACCGAGACCAGGTTCGGGGGCACGCCGGACAACCCGCACGAGGTGTTCGCCAACGGCCAGCGTGGCTACCTGCTGGTCGACGTCTCGCCCGAGCGGTGGTGGGCGGACTTCCGGGTCTCCGACACGGTGCAGGCGCCCGAGGCGCCGCTCCACACCGTCGCGTCGTTCGTGACCGAGGACGGCAGGCCGGGCGGGCAGCGGGTCTAGCCGGGTGTGCCGGGGCGCCCTGCGGCGTGGCGCCCCGGCGTGGGGCGCGCCAGGGTGCCCGGGGATTCTGCGGCGTACCGCCCTGCGGTGTAGGTCTCAGCGCTCGTCTTCGGGCAGGTCGAACTCGCCGTCCTTCACCCCGGCGATGAACGCCTCCCACTCGGCAGGGGTGAAGAACAGCGTGGGCCCGTCGGGCTTCTTCGGGTCGCGGACGGCGATCAGCGTCTCGGCCTGCTTGTGACGAGGCCCCACCTCTCGGCCGTCGACCACCATGACCTCGAGTCCGGTGTCGTGCTGCGGGCCGGGCGCGCTCTCGTGCGCTGCGGCGCCGGGTGAGCGGTCGTGCCCTGCGGGCGGGTCAGCGGGCGGCATGCGGCCCCCTCCATGTACGGATCAGGTCGCACGCTACCGCAAGGGCCGCCGACGTCAGTACGCCCGGGCGACGCAGGCCACCAGGTCGGGCTCGTCCTCGCTGTCGGGCACCGCGCCGTCCGGCCGGGTCAGGCAGCGCACGCTCACGCCCTGCTCGTTGAGCTTGGCCTCGCCGTCGACCCCGACGGCGGACCACGGCAGCCGGGCCCACCCGGTGGCGGCGGCATCCACGGCCTCCGCGACCGAGCCGGCCTCGGCGGTACGCTCCGCTCGCCTGGCCTCTGCCTGCTCCCGGAGGCGTACCTGGTCGGCGTCCAGGGCCTCGGCGACCGCACCGGCGACGGCGTCGAGCGCCACCGGCCTCTTGCTGCCCGGGATGCGGCGCACCAGCGTGGCCTGACCCGCGGCGAGGTCCCGCGGCCCCACCTCGACCCGTACCGGTACGCCCTTGAGCTCGGCGTCGATCGCCCGCCGCCCGAACGCCACGTCGGTGCGGTCGTCGCAGGCCGTGCGGACTCCGCGCTCCCGAAGCGCCGACACCAGCCGCGAGGCGGCCTCCCCGACCCCCTCGCCGTCCTTCACGACCATCACCAGCGCCTGGGTCGGCGCGATGCCTGGCGGCAGCCGCAGGCCGTGGTCGTCGCCGTGGCACATGATGACGCCGCCGACCATCCGCGTCGACGACCCCCAAGAGGTCGTCCAGGCCAGCTCGCGACGCCCCTCGGCGGAGGAGTACTCGATACCGAACGACCGCGCGAAGTTCTGCCCCAGCTCGTGGCTTGTACCCATCTGCAGCGCCTTGCCGTCGCCCATCATGGCTTCGAGCGTGTAGGTGCTCGTGGCTCCGGCGAACCGCTCGCGAGCGGTCTTGCGGCCGGTCACCACCGGGATGGCGAGCACGTTCACCATGAAGTCCTGGTACACCTCGTGCAGGATCCGGCGGGCGTAGCCGCGGGCGTCGGCCTCGGTCGCGTGCGCGGTGTGGCCCTCCTGCCAGAGGAACTCGCTGGTCCGCAGGAACACCCGGGGCCGCAGTTCCCAGCGCACGACGTTCGCCCACTGGTTGAGCAGCAGCGGCAGGTCGCGGTAGCTCTGCACCCACTTGGCCAGGAACTCCCCGATCACCGTCTCGCTGGTGGGGCGGACGACGACCGGCTCCTCGAGCGGCTTGCCGCCGCCGTGCGTGACGACGGCCAGCTCGGGGGAGAACCCCTCGACGTGCTCGGCCTCCCGGTGCAGGTAGCTCTCCGGGATGAACAGCGGGAAGTACGCGTTCTGCGCGCCCGCGGCCTTGATACGGGAGTCCATCTCCTGCTGCATGCGCTCCCAGACCGCGTACGCCGTGGGGCGGATGACCATGGTGCCGCGCACCGGACCGGGCTCGGCCAGCTCGGCCTTGGCCACCACGTCCTGGTACCAGCGGGGGAAGTCCTCGGCCTGCGGGGTCAGCACTCGCGTCACGCTGCCGAAGCTTAGCCGCCCAGTTGCGGCGGCCCTGTCAACACGCGACGGGCGGTCGGCCCATGAGCGGCTGGCGCGGCGGCGGCGCCCCGTGGCTGAGGCGGCGCAGGGGCGGAAGTGGTGGACATCAGCGACGTTCCCCGTGGCACGGGAGGCAGGGCCGCTTGCCACAATGGCGACATGCCGTTCCGCACGCCGTACCCCTACGACGCCCCCGCCTCGGACGCGCTGTTCGACCGGGCCAGCGCGGTGATCCCGGGCGGGGTGAACTCCCCCGCGCGGGCCTTCGACGCGGTGGGCGGCACGCCGCGGTTCATGGCCTCCGCCCGCGGGCCGTACCTCGTCGACGTCGACGGCCGGGAGTACGTCGACCTCGTGGGCTCCTGGGGGCCGATGCTGCTCGGCCACGCCCACCCCGCGGTCATCGACGCGGTACGGCAGGCGGCCGGGCGCGGCACCTCGTACGGCACGCCCACCGAGGGCGAGGTCGCGCTCGCCGAGGAGATCGTGCGCCGCGTCGACCCGGTGGACCAGGTGCGGCTGGTGAACTCCGGCACCGAGGCGACCATGTCTGCGGTCCGGCTGGCCCGCGGCTTCACCGGGCGGCCGAAGGTCGCCAAGTTCGCCGGGTGCTACCACGGGCACGTCGACGCGCTGCTGGCCTCCGCGGGCTCGGGCGTCGCCACCCACGGGCTGCCCGACTCGCCCGGCGTGACCGGCGCGCAGGCCGGCGACACCCTGGTGCTGCCCTACAACGACCTTGACGCCCTCGGCGCGGCGTTCGACGTGCACGGCGAGGCGATCGCCTGCGTGATCACCGAGGCCGCGCCGGGCAACATGGGCACCGTTCCGCCCCGCCCCGGGTTCACCGCTGGCCTGCGCGAGCTTTGCGCCCGGCACGGCGCGCTGCTGATCTCCGACGAGGTGATGACCGGCTTCCGGGTGCACCGGGCCGGCTGGTACGGGCTGGAGGGCGTGGCACCGGACCTCCTGACGTTCGGGAAGGTGATGGGCGGCGGCTTCCCCGCCGCGGCGTTCGGCGGTCGCGGGGACGTCATGGGCCTGCTCGCCCCGGCCGGCCCGGTGTACCAGGCGGGCACGCTGTCCGGGAACCCGGTCGCCTCCGCCGCCGGGCTCGCGACCCTGCGGAACGCGACCGGCGACGTGTACGCCCACCTCGACCGTACGGCCCGGGAGATCGGGCGGCTGGCCTCCGAGGCGCTCGGCAAGCAGGGCGTGGCGCACCGCGTGCAGTACGCCGGGAACATGTTCTCGGTCTTCTTCGCCGACGACGCGGGCGGCACGCCGGCCGAGATCGTCGACTACGAGGGCGCGAGACGCCAGGACGTCGCGCGCTACGCCGCGTTCTTCCACGCGATGCTGGCCCGCGGGGTCTACCTTCCGCCGTCGTCGTTCGAGACCTGGTTCGTGAGCGCGGCCCACGACGACGCCGCGCTGGCGCGGGTCGCCGACGCCCTGCCCGAGGCCGCCAGAGCCGCCGCCGAGGCGGCCGACGCCCCCGGTACGCCCGACACGTCCGGCGCAGGCGGAGACACCTGATGGCCGAGACCACCATCCACCTGGTGCGCCACGGGGAGGTGCACAACCCCGGGGGCATCCTGTACGGCCGGCTGGCCGGGTACCACCTCTCGGAGCTCGGGCGGAAGATGGCGGAGCGCATCGGTGAATCGCTCGCCACCCACGACGTGGTCGCGGTCGTCTCCTCCCCGCTCGAGCGGGCCCGGGAGACCGCCCAGCCCATCGCCGACCGCTTCGAGCTGTCCGTCCGGATCGACGACCGGCTCGTCGAGGCGGCGAACGTGTTCGCGGGCCGGACGTTCGGGGTGGGTGACGGCTCGCTGCGCAGGCCGGCCTACTGGCGGCACCTGCACAACCCGTTCCGGCCCTCCTGGGGGGAGCCCTACCTCGACCAGGTGCAGAGGATGCTGGCCGCGATGGCCTCGGCCCGCGACCTCGCCGCCGTGCAGGGCCGGGGCAGCGAGGTGGTGTGCGTGAGCCACCAGCTGCCGATCTGGGTGACCCGGAGTTTCGTCGAGCGCCGCAGGCTCTGGCACGACCCGAGGCGGCGGCAGTGCTCGCTCGCCAGCGTCACCAGTTTCACCTACCGTGGCCAGGAGATCGTCGGGGTGACCTACTCCGAGCCGGCCAGGGACCTGATGCCGACCTACAAGCCGATCGCCGGAGCATGACCCTGATCCGCAGGAACGTTCCCCTCGCGCTGCTCGCCGGGGTGCTCGCCGCCGGTCTCGGCAGCGGGCTCGCGGGCTGCTCGACAGGCACCGCCGGGTCCTCGGCGGGGTCCTCTGCGGGGGGCGGCGAGTCCCGCTATGTCAGCGGGGACGGCAGCGTGCGCTACGTCCCACCGGCGCAGCGCCGGCCCGCGCCCGAGGTGTCCGCCACGACGCTCGACGGCGACCGGCTCGCGCTCTCCGACCACCGCGGCAAGGTCCTGGTGCTCAACGTATGGGCCTCGTGGTGCCCGCCCTGCCGGGCCGAGGCGCCCGCACTGGAACGGGTCTCACAGGACGTGCGTTCGCAGGGTGTGCGGTTCGTCGGCATCAACACCCGCGACAGCAAGGCCAACGCCTTGGCGTTCGAGCGCCGGTTCGGTATCACCTACCCGAGCCTGTTCGACGAGAGCGGGCGGGTCATCCTGGCCTTCCGCGAGCAGCTGCCGCCGCAGGCCATCCCCAGCACGCTCGTCCTCGACCGGCGGGGCCGGGTCGCCGCCCGGGCGCTGCGCCCGCTCACGGTAGGCGGGCTACGGGACCTGCTCGCCCCCGTCCTCGAAGAGCGGTCGTGATGCTGGCGGCAGCCGAGGGCGTCAGCTCGGTCGTCACGAGCGGCTCGCTCGGCCTCGCCTTCGTGGTCGCCCTGACAGCCGGCCTTGTGTCGTTCCTGTCGCCCTGCGTGCTGCCGCTGGTGCCGGGCTACCTGTCGTACGTGACCGGGCTCACCGGCGCGGACCTGGCGCGTACCGGCCGGGGCCGGGTCGTGACCGGGACGGCGCTGTTCATCCTGGGATTCTCGGCGGTCTTCGTGTCCTACGGGGCGCTGTTCGGCTACGTGGGGAACACCCTGCTCGAGTACCAGACGGTGATCACCCGGGTGCTCGGGGTGGTGACCATCGCGCTGGGGGTGGCGTTCCTCGGGTACCTGCCCGGGCTGCAGCGGGACTTCCGCGTCCACCTGCGCCCCGCGGTGGGACTTGCCGGCGCCCCGATGCTGGGGGTGCTGTTCGGGATCGGCTGGACGCCGTGCATCGGTCCCACGCTGGGCGCCGTCCAGGCGCTCGCCTTCGACAGCGCGAGTGCCGGGCGCGGGGCGCTGCTCACCGCCGCGTACTGTCTGGGGTTGGGAGTGCCGTTCGTGCTCGCGGCCGCCGGCTTCCGCCGCGCGATGGGAGCCTTCGGGTGGGTCAAGCAGCACTACGTCTGGGTGATGCGGGCCGGCGGCGCGATGCTCGTTGTGCTCGGGCTGCTGCTCGTGAGCGGCCTGTGGACCCAGATCTCGGTCCAGATGCGCGTGTGGACCTCGTCCTTCCAGACCCTGCTGTGAGGCCCCGTTGTCAGGCCCTGCCGTGAGCGACGCGCTGTCCACGCGGCCCTCCGAGCCGGCGCCACCGCCGCTGTCGCCGCTTGAGCTGGCGCGCTGGGCGTGGCGGCAGCTCACCTCGATGCGCGTGGCGCTGATCCTGCTGTTCCTCCTCGCGCTCGCGGCCGTGCCTGGCTCGCTCCTGCCGCAGCGGCCGGTCAACCCGCCCCGCGTACGGGAGTACTTCCAGGACCACCCCACCCTCGCCCCGATCCTGGACCGGCTGCAGATGTTCGACGTCTTCGGCTCCGTCTGGTTCTCGGCGATCTACCTGCTCGTCTTCGTCTCGCTGGCCGGATGCGTGATCCCGCGCAGCAGGCGGCACTGGCAGGCGATGCGGGCCCGGCCCCCGGCCGCGCCGCGCAACCTGTCCCGCCTGCCGGTCTGGCGGCGCTTCGAGACCGAAACACCCCCGTCCGAGGTAGTCTCCGCGGCCCGCGCCGTGCTGCGCCGCCAGCGGTTCCGCGTCGACACCGACGCTGCCACCGAGGACGGGGCCGACGGTGATCCCGGGGAGGTCCGTGCCGAGAAGGGGTACCTGCGCGAGACCGGCAACCTCGCCTTCCACCTCGCGCTCATCGGCGTGCTCGTCGCCGTGGCGGCCGGCAGCCTGTACGGCTACCGGGGCTCGGCGATCGTCGTGGAGGGGGACGGGTTCGCGAACACCCTCACCCAGTACGACGACTTCGACCCGGGTGCCCTGGTGTCCCCGGCCGAGGAGCTAACGCCCTTCTCTTTCACCCTGACCCGCCTCGCCGCGCGGTTCCAGCAGAGCGGGGACCAGCGGGGGCAGGCCCGCGACTTTGACGCGCACGTGCGCTACCGGCCCACGCCGGAGGCCCCGCCACGGAGCTACGACATCCGGGTCAACCACCCGCTCGCGGTCGGCGACGCCGACGTGTACCTGCTCGGCAACGGCTACGCACCCGTCTTCTCGGTGCGCGACGCGGACGGGCGGGTGGTCTTCCGGGGGCCGGTGCCCTTCCTGCCCCGCGACGCCGACTTCTCCTCGACCGGGGTCGTCAAGGTGCCCGACGCCCGCCCTCGGCAGCTCGGGTTCCAGGCGCTCTTCCTCCCGACCGCCGTGATCGACCCGCAGCGCGGGCCCGTCTCGGCGTTCCCCGACCCGAAGAACCCGGCCGTGTTCCTGGTGGCCTGGCGGGGCGACCTCGGTCTCGACGCGGGGGTCCCGCAGTCGGTGTACGAGCTCGACACCACCGCGATGCAGAAGGTCACCGACGGTGGCAAGCCGCTCGCGAAGGCCCTCAGCAGGGGCGAGACCATGACACTGCCCGACGGGCTCGGCAGCATCACCTACGACGGCTACCGTGAGTGGGCCCGCCTGGAGGTCCGCCACGACCCCGGGGCCGGCCTGGTCCTCGCG
The DNA here is from genome assembly GCA_050699195.1 of Streptomycetales bacterium. Taxonomy (GTDB): domain Bacteria; phylum Actinomycetota; class Actinomycetes; order JBOHCZ01; family JBOHCZ01; genus JBOHCZ01. The sequence continues at coordinate 483 of JBOHCZ010000228.1, read as the reverse complement.
AGCGCAGCCCTCGCCCTGGCCGGGCTGATGCTCTCGCTCGGCGTCCGGCGCCGCCGCATCTGGGTGCGTGCGGTGCGTGCGGACGGCGGGCGTACCGTGGTCGAGGTGGCCGGCCTGGCCCGTACGGAGACGGGGGGCGGCCTCGAGCCCGAGGTGGCGGCGGTGGCCCGGGCGATCAGCGACGACGTGACCGGCGGGCCGAGCCGATCGGCACCGGCGAAGGAGTGAGCGCGGTGGCGATCAACGAGACGCTCGCCCAGCTGAGCGACAACTTCGTCTACTCCGCGATGGCGGTGTACTCCGGCGCCATGCTCGCGTTCGCCGGGGAGTGGGCGTTCGGCAGCCGCAGCCCCGTAGGGCGCCGGGCCGCGGCGACCGGCGGTGCGCAGTCGGAGTCCCGCGAGCCCGCGACGAGAGAGCCGGTGCCCGCCGCGGTGGCAGCCGGCGCCGCTGCGACCGGCGCTCCCGCCGCCGGCCATGACG
>JBOHCZ010000227.1:0-4742 GCA_050699195.1 Streptomycetales bacterium | reverse complement strand
CGTTCACCGGGTACCAGCACCGGGTCTTCACGATCTACAAGGGGCGGGTCTACCCGATGCCGATCAACCTCGCGACCATCTGCGAGTACTTCGGCCAGGCCATGTCGCCCGACGAGGCCCGCGCGCTCATCGGCGAGCAGGCCGCCGAGGTCACGCCAGGGCAGGCGCGCGACCTGGAGGAGAAGGCGGTCTCGCTGATCGGACGCCCGCTCTACGAGGCGTTCATCCGGGGCTACACCGCCAAGCAGTGGCAGACCGACCCGCAGAACCTGCCGGCCGAGATCATCACGCGGCTGCCGGTCCGCTACACGTTCGACAACCGCTACTTCAGCGACACCTACGAGGGGCTGCCGGTCGACGGCTACACCGCATGGCTCGAGCGGATGGCCGACCACCCGAACATCGAGGTCCGGCTGGGCGCCGACTTCTTCGACATCCGCCCCGACGTCGTCGTCAACGTGCCCGTCGTGCACACCGGGCCGCTTGACCGCTACTTCGACCACTCCGAGGGCGAGCTGTCCTGGCGGACGCTGGACTTCGAGCTCGAGGTCATCCCGACCGGTGACTTCCAGGGCACCCCGGTGATGAACTACGCCGAGGAGGACGTGCCGTTCACCCGGATCCACGAATTCCGGCACTTCCACCCCGAGCGGCGCCACTACCCCGAGGACCGGACCGTGATCATGCGGGAGTACTCGCGTTTCGCCGCTTCGGGGGACGAGCCGTACTACCCGATCAACACTCCCGAGGACCGCGCGCGGCTGCTGCGCTACCGGGAGCTGTCCAGGCGAGAGCCTGGTGTGCTGTTCGGCGGGCGTCTTGGCACCTACAAGTACCTCGACATGCACATGGCCATCGGTTCCGCGCTGAGCATGTACGACAACCGGCTGCGCCCGCATTTCGCGGAGGGCGCCGCCCTGGTGGACGAAGGCGGCGACCAGTGACGGAGGAGCCCATGGCGACGAGCGAGCTGCGGGTGTTGCAGCGCGTCGTGCTGCCCGTCGACCGCCGCCCCGACGTGTTGCCGCTCTACGTCGACGGCGGGAGCCCTCGCCCAAAGACGGCCGCCAGGTCGGACGACGCGACGGTCGAAGCCGCCGTCGCGGCCGGAGCGCCCGCCGACGCCGCTCCGGCCGAGGACGCGTTCACCATGGCGCCGGGCGAGGCCGGCCGCCACAGCGGGGTCGTGCGCGCCGGCCGGCGCGTCTCGTTCAGCACCTACTTCAACGCCTTCCCGGCCAGCTACTGGCGCCGCTGGACGACCGTGGAGGAGGTGCTGCTGCGGGTGCGCGTCCGCGGGGAGGCGGTCGTGAGTGTCTACCGCTCGACGCCGCGCGGCCAGAGCCTGCAGATCAGGTCGGTGCACGTCGACGACACGGCGGGCACACGCCTCGAGTTCAGCCTGCCGCTCACACCTTTCATGGACGGCGGCTGGTACTGGTTCGACGTCACCGCCGGAGGGCGGGACGCTACCCTCGAGGAGGCCGACTGGTCGGCGGCGGTGCACCGGGACCGGCTGCGACCCGGCCGGGTCAGCATCGGGATCACCACCTTCAACCGGCCGGACTTCTGCGTCGAGCAGCTGCGCGATCTCGGTCAGGCCTGTGACGTCATGGAGGTCCTCGACGAGGTCTTCGTCGTCGACCAGGGCACCGAGCGGGTCGAGGACCACCCTGACTTCGCCGAGGCGTCGAAGGGTGTCGCCTACCGGCTCCGGGTGATCGAACAGGGCAACCTCGGTGGTTCCGGCGGCTTCTCACGGGCGATGGACGAGACCCTCCGCGCGAACGGCAGCCGCTACGTGCTGCTGCTCGACGACGACATCGTGACCGAGCCGGAGGGCATCCTGCGGGCCGTCACCTTCGCCGACCTCGCCCGCACACCCACGATCGTCGGCGGGCACATGTTCAACCTCTACGACCGGTCGGCGCTGCACGCCTTCGGCGAGACGGTCGCGAAGTACCGCTGGTTCTGGGGGCCGGCCCCGCACACCGGCCACGGCCACGACCTCGCCTACCGCAGCCTGCGCAACACCCCGTGGCTGCACCGCAGGATCGACGTCGACTACAACGGCTGGTGGATGTGCCTGATCCCCACCGACGTCGTGCGCGAGGTGGGTCTTGCGCTGCCCGCGTTCATCAAGTGGGACGACGCCGAGTACTGCCTGCGCGCGGGTGCGGCGGGCTACCCGACCGTGTCGATGCCGGGCGTCGCGGTCTGGCACGTGGCCTGGCAGGACAAGGACGACGCCATCGACTGGCAGGCCTACTTCCACCGCCGCAACCGCATCCTGTCCGCCCTGTTGCACTCCCCCTACGATCGCGGGGGACGGCTGGTCCGGGACAGCTTCGAGGCACAGATCCGGCACCTGCTGTGCATGCAGTACTCCACTGCCGCGATGGGGCTGATGGCGATCGAGGACCTGCTCGACGGTCCTGAGCGGCTGCACCCCGACATGCTGCGCAAGCTGGCGGAGGTGCGGGAGCTGCGCAAGGGCTTCGCCGACGCGCGGGCCCAGGGCGACGTGGCCAGCTTCCCCCCCGTACGCCGCCGCAAGCCGCCGCGCAAGGAGGGCGAGCGCGTGCGTCCTGGCAGCGCGATGGGCGCGCTCACGCTCGCCGCGGTGGGCTTCACCCGGCAGGCGCTGCCGGTCAGGGATCTCGCCCGGCGCCACCCCCAGCGGGCCGTGCCCCACCAGGACGTGCACTGGTCCCTGCTGTCGACGCTCGACAGCGCGGTGGTGTCCACCGCCGACGGGTCCGGCGCTTGCTGGTACCAGCGCGACCGGAGGCGGTTCCGCTCGCTGCTGCTGCGCAGCCTCACCGTGCACTCCCGGCTGCTGCGGGAGTGGCCGCGGCTCCGCGAGCGGTACCGCACCGCGATGCCGGAACTGACCTCGCCCGACCGGTGGCGCGAGACGTTCGACGCGTCCGATCCGTCCTCGCCGCCCGGAGCAGGTTCTTGACCACGGCGAACGCGACACTGGCGGGGCCCGCGGGAACGCACGAACTCGTCGAGCCGGGACGCGGCGGCGGCATCGTCGAGGTGCTGCGCCGCCGCTACCTGCTGCGCCTGCTCGTCCGCAAGGAGCTCAAGGTCCGCTACCACGGGTCCGTGCTGGGCTTCGCCTGGTCCTACATCCGGCCCGCTGTGCACTTCAGCGTGTACTACTTCGTGGTCGGGCTCTTCCTCGGGCTGCGTGACAGGATCGAGGACTTCCCCGTCTACCTGTTCTCCGGCATGGTGCTGATCCACTTCTTCAACGAGACCCTGCACTCGACGACGCGCTCCGTCGTCGGGAACAAGCCGCTCGTCCGCAAGATCTACCTCCCCCGCGAGCTGTTCCCGGCCGCTTCGCTGCTCGTCTCGACGGTGCACCTGCTGCCGGCGCTGGTCATCCTCATGGTGGGCGCGTTGGCGGCCGGCTGGGCCCCCTCGCTCGCCGGGCTCGGCGCGATGCTGCTGGGGTTCGCGATCGTCGCGAGCCTGGGGCTCGGTGCCGGCCTGCTCTTCGCCGCATTCAACGTCTACTTCCGGGACTTCGAGCAGTTCGTCGACCTGCTCGCCATCGTCATCACCTGGTCGGTTCCGATGATCTACCCCTGGACCGCCGTGCGGGACGCGTTCGGCGGGGGGTGGCCGGTGGAGGTCTACCTCGCGAACCCGCTGGTGAGCGCGGTCTCGCTGTTCCAGAAGGCCGTCTGGCTGCCGTCGACGACAGGAGGTTTCGCGTTCCCGCCGCAGCTGTTCCTCCGCGGCGCCGTCGCACTGGCCGCGGCACTTCTGCTGGTCGCCGTCGCACAGCTGACCTTCGCCCGGCTCGCCACCCGGTTCGCCCAGGAGCTGTGACGATGGGGGCCTCGATCGTCGTCGACTCGGTCAGCAAGCGCTTCACCTTGCGCCACGCCCGCTCCCTCAAGGAGATGGCGGTACGGGCGCTGCGGGGGGAGGACCTCTCCAACACCTTCCACGCGCTCGACCGGGTGTCTGTCGCCGTCGAACATGGCGAGTCGGTCGGCCTGATGGGCTTCAACGGGTCGGGCAAGAGCACGCTGCTTAAGCTGATCTCGGGCGTGATGCGCCCCGACGAGGGCTCGGTGCGGTCGCTCGGCCGGGTCGCGGGCCTGATCGAGGTGGGGGCAGGTCTGCACCCGGACCTGACCGGGCGGGAGAACATCTACCTCAACGCGGCGATCCTCGGGATGGGCGAGGGCGAGACGGTGAGCAAGTTCGACGCGATCGTCGACTTCGCCGGCATCGGCCGCTTCCTCGACACCGAGGTGAAGTTCTACTCCTCCGGCATGTTCATGCGGCTGGGCTTCTCCGTCGCGGTTCACACCGAACCCGATGTCTTCCTCATCGACGAGGTGCTCGCCGTGGGGGATGCGCCGTTCAGGCGCAAGTGCCGGGCCCGGATCCGCCGGCTACGCGACGAGGGGCGCACCCTCGTCATCGTGGCGCACGACCCCCACATGCTCCAGCAGATGTGCGACCGCGGGGTCGTACTCGAGCAGGGCAGCGTGATCTTCGACGGCGCCATCGGGGACGCAGTGAAGCTCGTCAAGGACGAGGGGGCCGGCGGATGATCGCGCGGCCGTCGGCCCGGGGCTGACCGCAATGTGATTAACTTTAGGTTGGGACGGGCAGGGCCCAGAAGATGATTTTCGTTCGCGGGGTGCGGGGTGCCCGGTCGCCGGGTTTTTTGGTGCGGAAGCGTCCGCCGGGTCGTTTCTGGGCGCGGG
>JBOHCZ010000226.1:0-25575 GCA_050699195.1 Streptomycetales bacterium | reverse complement strand
ACCCTAGGGCGAGGCGCCGCGGCGGAGCTCGGCCCACGTGGCCTTGCCGGTGTCGGTGAGCCGTACGCCCCAGCGGTCGGTCAGGTGCTCGACGACGGCGAGGCCGCGGCCGTGCTCGTCGTCGGTTGCGGGGTGCGCGCGGTGGGGCAGCCGGCCACCCGGGTCGAACACCTCGATGACCAGGCGGGTCAGCGTGGCGTACACCCGGAGGAGCGCGGGTGCCGGGGCGTGCGAGAGCGCGTTCGTGGTGAGCTCGCTGGCTACCAGCGACGCCGTGCCCGCGAGATCGGTGAGCCCGGCACGGCCCGCGACGTCCGCGGCGGCCGTCCGCGCGCTGCGGACTTCCGCCGCCGACGTGACCTCCACCTCGGCGGCCGCCACCGGCGTCACCTCAGGCGTGAACCGGACGAGCAGCAGCGCCACGTCGTCGTCGTGTCCCGCCCTGCGATCGAGGTCGTCGAGAACGCGGTCGACGACCTCGTCGAGCGGACGGCATCCGCTCAGCTGCCGGGTCAGGCTGCTGATGAGCCGGTCGATCCCGTCGTCGATGTCGGTGTGACGGTCCTCCACCAGGCCGTCGGTGAAAGCGCGACGGTCGCCCTCGGGGGCAGCGGAACGGCGATCTCGCCGACCTTGCCGGTGTGCAGCCCGAGCGGCGCGCCGGGATCGCTGTCGATGCGGCGGGAGATGCCGTCGGGCGTGATGATCAGCGGCGGAAGATGCCCTGCCACGGCGATCCTGAGGAGCCCGTCGTGCGGTTCGAAGGTGGCGTAAAGGGCAGTGGCGAACTCCACGATGCCCTCCTCCTGGCTCTCCGTGGAGAGCAACTCGGCGAGCTGGCCGTCGAGCAGCCGCAGTGAGTCGACGGCCGGGAGGTCGGCGCTGGCGGCCGTCCGCAGGGCGGTGCGGAGCTGCCCCATGATCGCGGCCGCGTGCACCCCGTGCCCGGCGACGTCGCCGACGCCGAAGCCCACCCGCCCCGCACCGAGGTCGATGGCGTCCCACCAGTCGCCACCTACCTCGACCGCCGACCCGCGTGCGACGTAGCGTGCGGCGACCTCGAGACCCGCGATCTGGCGGGGGTAGGGGGAAGCAGCGCGGGCTGGAGGGTCAGCGCGGTCTGGCGCTCCCTGTGGTAGGCGCGCGCCTGGGCGACCGCGGGTGCGGCACGGGCCGCCACCTCCATGAGGAACGCGGTGTCGGTCTCGGTGAACGGGGCACCCGCTGCGCAGGCCCCGACAGCATGAGGGTCGGCCCGGCGATCGCGTCGAAGGCATGCCCAAGCGGCCACCCGTCGGAGTCGGCGAGCCGCAGGGAGCAGGGCTCTGCCGTCCGTTGCGCCGTGGCGGCCTGGTACTCGGCAGGCAACCAGACGTTGCCAGGGGGGCTGGTTCCCATGGCTTGGACACTAACGGACAACCGTTCTCCCGAGGAGGGGTTGACGAGCGAATATCCGCTCACGGAGATTGACCGGCGGGGCGGGTTCCCGGAACGCCCGAATCTCGCCCTAGCGCGCCGAAGCCGGTTGGATGTTCTGGTTGATGCGGAAGAGGTTCGCCGGGTCGTAGGCGTCCTTGACGGCGGCCAGCCGTTGGTAGTTGTCCCCGTAGGCCTCCCGGAGCAGCCTCTCCCCCTCCTCGAGGAAGCCGGGGAAGTTCAGGTAGCCGCCCCGGTCGGAGAAGCGCCGCATGTCGTCGACACAGCGCCTGGCCCACGCGAGGTTGGCAGCGTCGTCGGACGGGTGCACCCAGTTCGCCTCCGGCGCGATCAGTATCGGGGCGCTGCGGTCGCCGAAGGCGGTGTCGGCCGCCCCGATCCGGCTCATCACGCCCCCGTGGTACCAGACATCGACCGTGGACTGGTCGGAGGGCGCGGCGTCGGCGTGGGCGACGAGCCGGTCGATCACCTCGTCGCCGAGGCCGTCGAGATGGGCCGACTTCCAGTAGTACCTGCCCCCGTCCGGGTAATCCTCGTCGAGCACTTGCTGAACCTCGACGTAGGGCCGCGCGGCGCTGAGATCCACGATGGGCTCGTGCAGCTCGCGGAGCGGGCGAAGCACCTGCTCGCCCTCCGCGACGCCCCCCGCGTACAGGGCGGCGACGGCGACGAACGGGTGGCCGTGCCACCCCGGGGGGAACATCTCCGCGGCCGGGACCCTGCCGAGGAAGGCCAGCGGGCTGACCTCGTCGGGCGAATCCGCCACGTAGCGGTCACAGGCCCGCAGTACGTCGGGTGCCCGGTCGCCGGGATAGAGCACGAAGCAGAACATCACCTGCGGCCCGACCCGGTGCAGTCGGAACTCGAACGACGTGACGACGCCGAAGTTGCCCCCGCCGCCCCGCAGCCCCCAGAAAAGGTCGGGGTGCTCACCCGCGCTGGCGGTGAGCACCCGGCCGTCGGCGGTCACGACCTCCGTGGAGACGAGGTTGTCGCAGCTCATGCCGTACTTCCGCCGGAGCCAGCCGATGCCCCCGCTCAGGGTCAGCCCCGCGACCCCGGTCCTGGACACCACGCCGGTGGGGGTGGCCAGGCCGTAGACCTGGGTCTCCCGGTCGAGGTCGCCGAGCCGGGTGCCCCCCTCGACCCGGACCTTGCGGCGCTGCGGGTCGACGCGCACGCCTCTCATCGGAGACAGGTCGACGACGAGGCCGCCGTCGGCGAGGGCCATCCCGGCCACGTTGTGCCCGCCGCCCCTGACGGCCAGCGGCAGACCGCTGTCGCGGGCGAAGTTCACGGCCGTGACCACGTCGCCGGTTCCCTTGCAACGGGCGATGAGCGCCGGGCGCTTGTCGATCATGCCATTCCACACCGCGCAGGCGTCGCCGTAGCCGGGATCACCAGGTTCGATGACCTCGCCGCGAAGCCTGCCGGTCAAGATGGCCACGTCGCTGCCGGTGACCACGAGAATCCCCCCTCCCGAGACGTTGCCATCGGGATGTGCCCCACAGCCTACGTACGTACGGCCTGCCGCGGGCGGCGTACATGCGGGCTTTGGTGCGGTTTCCGCAGGTGGACATGCTGCACCAGCACTCGAAGTCGGCCTCTTCGGCCCTGCCGAGCAGGGTCGGATGTGAGCCGGTGCATGGGTGAATCTGCCTTGACGAGTTCAGTGCCTAACCGCTAAGTACGTATAAGCTCGGTTAGGTCCGTCCGTACCCGGCCGTAGAGGGGACGGTCGGGCACGGCCAAGGGAGGGTTTGCCGCCGTTACCGAACCGGGAGAGCGTGACGCGCCGTCAACCGCAGCCGCAGGCGCCGCCACAACAGCCCCCGGCCGGGGCGGCGGGTGCGCTCGACGCCCGCCCGGTCATGGCGACGGTCGTGAGCAGCTTCACCACGTCGTCGTGGCCGTGCGGGCAGCGGCACGGCGCGGACGACTCGCTCATCGGGCGGGTCATCTCGAAGGTCGCCCCGCAGGAGCGGCAGCGGTACTCGTAGCGCGGCACGCAACCAGTGTAGTCAGGGCGAACCAGCGCCACCGTTGCGCCCGCGCGGGCCGTCCGGCGAGCAGTCGCCGCGTCGGGGTAGGCCTACGGTAGGACTTCCCGTGCTTGCTCCTGGTAGTACCAATGGTAGTATCACGGTATGAAGGTGAGTGTGAGTCTCCCACGGGAAGATGTCGAGTTCCTCGACGCGTACGCCCGGTCTCAGGGCTACGTGTCGAGGTCCGCTGCGCTGCACAAGGCGGTCGGGTTGCTCCGATCGGGTGAGCTCGCTGGGGAATATGAGGACGCCTGGCGTTCCTGGACCGTTTCCGGAGAGGCCGAGGTCTGGGCTGCGGTCACCGCAGACGGCCTCGAGGGCTAAGTGCGGCGCGGCGAGATCTGCCTGGTCGACCTCGACCCGGTGCGCGGTTCTGAGGCCAGCAACACCCGGCCGGCGGTCGTCGTGAGTAACGATGCCGCCAACGCGACGGCGACACGTCTTGGCCTCGGCGTCGTCACGGTCGTTCCGGTCACGTCCAATATCGAGCGGATCTACCCGTTCCAGGTCCTGCTCCCAGCCGCGACGACGGGGCTGCCGCGCGATGCGAAGGCCCAAGCTGAACAGGTCCGATCAATCTCCGTCGAGCGAGTCGGTAGGCGGTGCGGTGCGCTGACGATGGCTCAGGTGCGCGCGCTCGACGAGGCACTTCGCGTGCACCTTGCCCTGTAGTCACATCGTGGCGACGCCTGGCCCGGCAGCCGGGCGAGCGCCTGCCGGGTCGCCTCGCCCGCTTGCCTCAGCGCCTCCTGAACCCCGAGCACGCGTCGCGTCCGGGTGCGAGGCTGGCTCCATGATCGGTAGTGCCGCCCGTACCCGGAGCCGGGTCCGCGTGGAGGGCGTCGTCCAGGGTGTGGGGTTCCGCCCGTTCGTGTACGCGCTGGCGCTCCGCCACGAGCTCGCAGGGCTGGTCGGCAACGACCCCGACGGCGTGTTCATCGAGGTCGAGGGCGAGCCGGAGTCCCTCACCCGGTTCCGTACGGCGCTGGAGCGCGAGGCCCCGCCGCTCGCGCTGATCGACCGCATCAGCGTCGAGGCCGTGGAGCCGCGGGGCGGCACCCGGTTCGTGATCGTCGACAGCAAGGGCGGCGGCGAGCGGCGGGCGCTCATCGCGCCCGACACGGCGACCTGCGCGGACTGCCTACGCGAGATGTCCGACAACGGGGACCGCCGGCACCGCTACCCGTTCACGAACTGCACGAACTGCGGCCCGCGCTTCACGATCATCCGCGACGTTCCTTACGACCGGCCATCCACCACCATGGCGGATTTCGCCATGTGCGGTGACTGCGCCCGGGAGTACCACGACCCGGCCGACCGGCGGTTCCACGCCCAGCCGGTGTGCTGCCCGGCCTGCGGGCCGTCCCTGCAGCTCATCGACGCGCGCGGCAAGCCGGTCGAGGGCGATCCGTTGGACACGGCCGCCGCCCTGCTGCGTGACGGCAAGATCGTCGCGATCAAGGGGCTGGGCGGCTACCACCTGGCCGCCGACGCCACGTCCGAGCCGGCAGCAGGCACCCTGCGGTCCCGCAAGCACCGCGAGGACAAGCCGTTCGCGGTGATGGTGGCCGACGTCGAGACCGCGCGGCGGCTGTGCACGGTCGACGAGGCCGAGGAGCGCGCCCTCACCAGCCCCCGCAGGCCGATCGTGCTGCTGCGCCGCCACCCGGACACCCCGGTGGCGGGCCCGGTCGCGCCGGGCAACCGCTTCCTCGGGGTCATGCTCCCGTACACGCCGCTGCACCACCTGCTCGCCCGCGAGCTGCCCGGGCCGTTCGTACTCACCAGCGGCAACGCCTCCGACGAGCCGATCGCCTACCACGACGAGGACGCGATGCGCCGGCTGGCCGGGATCACCGACGCATACCTCACCCACGACCGGCCGATCCACATCCGCACCGACGACTCGGTGACCCGCCTGTTCCGCGGCCGTGAGCTGCCGGTCCGCCGCTCCCGCGGGTACGCGCCGCAGCCGCTGGCGCTCGCGGCACCGCTGCGCCGCGCGGTGCTCGGCTGCGGCGCGGAGCTGAAGAACACCTTCTGCCTCGCCAAGAGCCGCCGCGCCTTCGTCTCACACCACATCGGCGACCTCGAGAACTACGAGACGCTGCGCTCCTACACCGAGGGCATCGAGCACTTCCGGCGGCTGTTCGACATCCGCCCGCAGGTCGTCGCGCACGACCTGCACCCGGAGTACCTCTCCACCAAGTACGCCCGGCAGCTGGACTGTGACGACAGCGTCGAGCTCGTGGGCGTCCAGCACCACCACGCCCACGTGGCGTCCTGCCTCACCGACAACGCCGAGCACGGCCGGGTTATCGGCGTGGCGTTCGACGGGCTCGGGTACGGCACCGACGGCACTATCTGGGGCGGCGAGTTCCTGGTGGCCGACCTGGCAGGCTTCGAACGGCGCGGCAGCCTCGCTCCCGTGCCCATGCCGGGCGGCACGGCGGCGATCAGGCAGCCGTGGCGGATGGCCGCCGCGTACCTCGACGCTGCCTACGGCGGCGCGCCGCCGGCGGGCCTGGCCGTGACCCGCCGCAACCCCGGGCGCTGGGCGAGCGTGACCGCGCTCGCCAGAAAGGAGATGAACGCTCCGGCCACGTCGAGCGCCGGCCGGCTCTTCGACGCGGTGGCCGCCCTGACCGGCGTCCGGGACACCGTCAACTACGAGGGCCAGGCCGCCATCGAGCTGGAGCAGAGCGCCGACCTCGCCGAGCGCGCCGGTTACCCGGCCGCGATCACCGGGGACGACCCGTTCCGGGTGCAGGGCACGGATCTCGTACGGGCGGTCGTCGACGACCTGCGTGCCGGCGTGGGCAGCGCGACGATCGCAGCACGCTTCCACCGCGGCGTGGCCGCCGCCATCGTCGCCGGCTGCGAGCGGATCCGCGACGAGGAGGGGCTGGCGCAGGTCGCGCTGTCCGGCGGGGTGTTCCAGAACCAGCTGCTGCTGCACCTCGCCGTGGAGGGCCTCGAGCAGCGGGGCTTCCGCGTCCTCGTGCACCACCGCGTGCCCCCCAACGACGGGGGCGTCAGCCTGGGCCAGGTGGCGGTCGCAGCCGCCCGCGAGCGCGCGGCCGGCTGACGACTCCCGGCTGCCGTTTCGCATGCCGCATGCCGGGTAGCCGCTCTGAGAGAGATGCTGTCAGAGGGGAGCTGATGGTGATGAAGGGCAGGCAGCCGAAGGCGGACGTGCAGACCAACCTCGGCCCCGCTGCTTACCCGGGTGGGGAGCAGCAGCCGGGTGGTCTCGTCCCGCCGTACGAGGGCAGGCAGCTCACCACCCAGCCGACCTTCACCGAGCACATGCACAAGGTGATGTCGGGTCCCTGGGGCCCGCCCGGCCCCGGGCGGGTGGTCTCCGACGTCGAGCGCTCGGGGGTCCCGGCGACCGACACCACCGCCGCGTCGCCGCTGGGTGTCGGGGTGAGCACGAGCGCGCAGGGCAACGAGCGGGCCCTGGGCGCCAGCGAGGAGAAGCGCAGGAAGGACCGCGAGGAGGCGGGGGTGTCCCCGGGCCAGCCGATCGACCCGCGGATGCCCAACCTCCGCCCGGGCGACCAGGGGGGCTGACCTCAGCACACCTCCGGGTGGCTCAGCAGATGCGGGGGAGCGGGTCGCCGATGAGTACGTCGACGATGCGGGTGCCGCCGAACTCGGTCTTGAGGAGCACCAGGCCCGGGGGATCGTCTCTGACATGCCCGATGAGGGCGGCGTCGCGGCCGAGGGGACGTGAACGCAGCGCCTGCAGGGCGGCCTCCGCTTCGGGCCCGTCCACCACCGCGACGAAGCGGCCCTCGCAGGCGACGTAGAGCGGGTCGATGCCCAGGATCTCCGATGCCCCGCGTACCTCCGGTCGCATCGGGATCGCGTTCTCGTCCAGCACGACCGCCGTCTCCGATGCCCGGGCGATCTCGTTGCAGATGGTGGCCACGCCCCCGCGGGTCGCATCGCGCAGGCACCGCAGGCCGCTGGTCGCCGCCAGCAGCCGGGCCACGGGCTCGGCCAGCGGGGCGGTGTCGGAGGTCAGGTCCGTGTCGATGTCCAGCTCGCCGCGCGCGAGCATGACCGTTATGCCGTGCTCCCCGATCGGCCCGGACACCAGCACCGCGTCCCCGGGCCGGACCTCGCCGGCGCCGAGGGTGAGGTCGTGCTCGATCACGCCGATCCCGGCGGTGTTGATGTAGCACCCGTCGGCCTTGCCCCGCTGCACCACCTTGGTGTCGCCGGTCACCACCTGCACGTCGGCAACCCGGGCCGCACGGGCCATCGACTCGACGATCCGCCGCAGGTCCGCGACAGGGAACCCCTCCTCCAGGATGAACCCGGCCGACAGGTACAGCGGCCGGGCGCCCGACATCGCCAGATCGTTGACCGTCCCGTGCACCGCGAGATCGCCGATGTCACCTCCCGGGAAGAACAGCGGGGACACCACGAACGAGTCGGTCGAGAAGGCCAACCGGACCCCGTTCGCGGTGAACACCGCCTGATCGTCGAGCGGCTCGAGCAGTGGGTTGCGGAAGGCGTCGAGGAAGATCGCCTCGACGAGGGTGTGCGTGGCCTTGCCGCCGGCCCCGTGCGCCAGCGTGACCCGCTCGTCCTTGACCTTCGGCTTACGCCGCCGCGCCTTCTCGATCCGCGCCAGGACCTGCTGCTCGCGGCTCGCGTGCTCCCGGCCGGCCGGGTACTGGGGACTCACGTGCGTGTCGCCTCCCTCACCCGCTCACGCGTGAACCGCCCGAAGTTGTAGTACGCCGCGCACGCGCCCTCGCTGGAGACCATGCAGGTCCCGATCGGGGTCTCCGGCGTGCAGGCGGTGCCGAACACCTTGCACTCCCACGGCTTGAGCACCCCCTTGAGCACCTCACCGCACTGGCACGCCTTCGGGTCGGCCACCCGCACCCCAGGCAGGTCGAAGATCCGCTCGGCGTCGAACGACGCGAAGGTCTCCCGCATCCGGAGCGCCGAGTGCGAGATGAACCCCAGGCCCCGCCACTCGAAGTACGGCCGCAGCTCCATGACCTCACCGATGACCCGCAGCGCCTTGCGGTTGCCCTCCCAGGGCACCACCCGGCCGTACTGGTTGCCGACCTCGCAACGGCCCTCGGCCAGCTGGGCCAGGATCAGATAGATCGACTGCAAGATGTCCAGCGGCTCGAACCCCGCCACCACCAGCGGCTTGTGATAGTCACCGGCGATGAACTCATAGGGCCGGCACCCGATCACCGTCGACACGTGCCCTGGCCCGATGAACCCGTCGAGCCGAAGATCGGGTGAGTCCAGGATGGCCTTGACGGCCGGGATGATCGTCACGTGGTTGCAGAAGACCGAGAAGTTCTCGATGCCCTCCGCCGCAGCCCGCAACACCGTCATCGCCGTGGACGGCGCGGTCGTCTCGAACCCGATCGCCATGAACACGACACGCTTTTCCGGGTTCCGCCGGGCGATCTTGAGCGCGTCCAGTGGTGAGTACACCATCCTGATGTCCGCACCCGCCGCCTTCGCGTCGAAGAACGACCCGCGTCCGCCCGGCACCCGCATCATGTCCCCGAAAGAGGTCATGATCACGTCCGGCTGCTCCGCGATGTGGATCGCATCATCGACACGCCCCATCGGGATCACGCACACCGGGCACCCCGGGCCATGGACCAGCGTGATGCTCTCCGGCAGATAGTCCTCCAGGCCGTGCTTGTAGATGGTGTGGGTGTGCCCCCCGCACACCTCCATGAACTTGTACTCCCGGCCCGGCTCGCACATCTGGACGATCCTGGCCGCCAGCGCCTCGGCCTTCTCCGCGTCGCGGTACTCATCGACGAAACGCAACGCTCGTCACCTCCTCGGGCGGGCCTGCCGGCCTACTCGATCCTCGATTCCTGCAGGGCTTGGATCTCGTCGTCGTAGGCCTGCCCGATGCCTTCCAGGAACTCCATCGCCGACCTGGCCTCGTCCTCGTCGATCTTCGACAGCGCGAACCCGACATGGATCAAGATCCAGTCGCCAGGTCGTACGCCCTCGCCTTCGAGCAGGCCGATGTTGATCGCCCGGCGCACCCCACTCACGTCCACCCGGGCGAGGTCGGGCCGGTCCTCGAGGATCTCGACGACCTCTCCGGGAATCCCCAGACACATCTGCTGCCCCTTCCGCTACACCGACGTCCCGAGCTCGATGGACTCGAGGACAACCTCGTCGCCTCCGGTCAGCTCGATGTCCGCGCCGCCGCACGAGGGGCAGACCGTCAGCGGGTCGGTGGATTCACCGGTCTTCCGACACGCGCGGCAGGCGACCTGCACGGGCACGGTGCGGAGCTCGACATCGGCGCCGTCGGCGACGGTGCCCTCCGCCGCGAGTGCGAATGCCTGGTCCATGGCCGGTGGGGCGACGTGGTGCAGGGCTCCGACGCGTACCCGCACGCGGGTGACCCTGCGGCCGGCCGCACGCCGCTCGACGGCGTCCAGGATCGCTTCGCACATGCCGAACTCGTGCACGCGATCACCTCCTCCGGATCCGTGTCATTCCGGCTCCTGCCGCCGGGCCTCCGCCCGGATTCGGACCCGCACCTCCGGGTGGACGCGTAGCGTGAGGATCTTGGGTGGGGCGACATCGAAATCACGGATGTCGAAGACCTGTTCGCCTTCGATGACGAGGGTGCCCTCGCCCGGCGCGCTCACGGTGATCTCGCCGTCGACCGTGCGGGTCACGCCGTGGAAGGTGAGATCGCCGCGGACGTGGTAGCGGCCCGCGCCACCCTCGAGCTCGCGTACCTCGCGCGCCGCACCGTTGATCACGGGGTAACGCCTGGACTCGATCCTGCGGCGCATCTCCCTGTCGTACAGCGCGTTGCCGGACTCCAGGCGGGTCACGGGCAGCTGCAGCCGCATCGCCGGCGGCGTCGAGAGGTCCAGGCGGTCGCCGGACACCTCGACGTCCAGCTCGCCGCCCAGGCCCGTCGCCTCCCCGTGGATCGGGTGGAGGCTGGACCGCGCCTCGATCCACACCCGGGAGTCGTCCGGGGTGATCTGGTACCTCGTCACCCCGGGTCCCTCCCCCGCCTGGTTGCCCGCCCTGCTGCCGTTGCCGCCCGGCTCGCCGGTTCGGCGAGGAGATCCAGGACCGCGCCGATCGCCCGGTCCACCGCCCCGGCCACCGGCGGGCTCAACCCCATCCGCTCCTCGACGTCGGTCGGCTCGCACGCGACGACCAGGACCCGGTCGACGCTGCCGCCGAACGTCTTGAGCAGGGCGAAGACCGCGTCTGGCGCCATGCCGTGGGCGTCGATCGGCGGGCCCTCCGCGTCGGGTCCGACCGGCTCGATCGCGTCGAGATCGGGCTCGATGACATAGACCGTGCCCGGTTCCTCCCCGCGCGTGACCGCGTCGACCAGGATCAGCAGGTCGTAGCCGTCGAGCAGCTGGTAGGCGAGGTGTACGCCGCGGATACCGAAGTCGGCGACCTCGACGCCCTCCGGCAGCGGCTCCGCGGCGAGCCGCCGCGCCACCTCGACGCCGAACCCGTCATCGCCGAGGAAGATGTTGCCGACGCCCGCGACCAGCACCCTCACGGTTCCTCCCCCTTCATCAGCTGGTCCGCCCCCTTCACGAGCTGGACCTCGTCGGGCGTGAAGTAGAGGTAGCGCCCGTACCACTCGTGCAGGTCGGCAGCGGGATCGTCGTCGAAGGTCACCGCGAGGTGGCTGCCCCCGTCGACGTCGAAGAGGACCGCGGTGACCGTGGCCACCCGCCCCTTGAGGAAGATGTCCTGCGCGTCGGTGAGCCGGCGCCCGGCGCCGCGGCCCCCGGGCCACAGGACCACCTTGCTGCCCTTGGCCGCCCGCCCGCCGGGGACCTGCACGCTGTCGTGCTCAGGGGAGACGGACCGGTCCACACCGGGGTCCCACCACGGTGGGGCGCCGGTCCGGCCGGTGGCCGAGGCGTCGCGCAGGTAGCGCACCGCGCCGTGCAGCCGTTCCAGCACCTCGGCCGGCATGGTGTCGACCCGGTCGATGATGCCGGCCGCCCTGGCGTCGGTGGCCCGCGCCTCGGCCTTCTCCTCGTCGGTGAGGGCCATCGTCCGCAGCGTCAGGATCTCGTCGATCTCGGTGGCGTCGCACAGGTCGGCCGGACTCTCCGGGGCGATCTCCGGGTGGTCGTACAGGATGATGGGCGACGACAGCATGGCCTGGTTTCCCCCGCCGACCAGCACCGGCCAGGTGTGCTGGTTCGTGCACGACTCGGCCGAGGGGCGGGCCCACTCCGGCGGGTCGAGCAGCGACACGAAGACCGCGTCGTGCGCGGCGAGCAGGGCGTGGGTGGAAACCAGAGCGTGGCGGATCACCGTCTCGCGCGGTACCGGCTCGGGGTCGCTGTGCTCCGGCCTCCCGGGCGCCTTCCAGGGGGTGTGGTTCTCCACGCGCACCCGGAGCTTCAGAAGGCCGTAGGGGCCCTCGAGGCGCTCGACGCCGACCGTGATCACGCCCGACAGCGGCCAGCGGCGGCGGAGCACCCGGTGGCCGTCGACGTCCTCGGCATCCTCCCCACCCTCGATCTCGAAGGGGAAGCGCTGCTCGGGCCCGGGGCGGTCGAGGGGCGCGGTAACGGGTACCTCGTGCACCACCCCCTCGTCCCAGGGGAGGGCACCGGTCCGGGACCTGACCTGCAGGAAACGCGCCGTGATGTCGAGGGCCGGACGCGCGCCGGGCTCGACGAGGCACTCGGTCTGGCTGAACCACGGCTCGGTGGAGGCGGCCTCCCGCGGGGTCAGCACACCGAACTGCCAGCGCACCCGGTTCTTCTGGGCGGAGGCCCGGTAGGGGTAGAGGACGTAGCCCTCGAGCAGCACGGCGTCGGCCACCCTGCGGCCCACGTCGAGGGCGGCCTCGACACTCACGGGTGCCCCTCGACCCCGGCCTGCTCGAGCAGCGCCTCGAACGTGTCGTCCCAGGTCGGGATCGCGTTGCGGGACTTGAAGCGCTGCAGCGAGTCGACCGTTTCGCGGCGCAGCCGCAGCCAGGCGCTGTTCGGGAAGTACAGGTCCATCAGCTCGCGCCACATCCGGGCCGGCAGGCGGTAGCCACACTCCTTGTGCCACGGCACCTGTTCGACGGCCAGACCGGCGGGCCCCTTGGCGAAAACCGTGCCGGAGAACAGCAGCAGCAGCGGGATCTCGCCGTCGTCGAGCGCGTGGAAGTACTGCCCGGCGGCGACCTCCAGGTCATAGGTACAGGGCGCGGACAGCTCGATCTCGGTGCTGCCGCGGAACCCCGGGACCATGGCCGGCACGGTGACGAACTGGAACGGCTTGAGGGTGTCGCCCCAGCGCGGGGTGTCGCCGAACAGGTCGTGCAGCCGTTCCGCCTCGGCCGCCGAGTATCGCCGCTTCGCCGGCTCGATGCGGATCTGGCAGCGCAGGGCGATCGTGTGGATGTCCTGGCCGGTCGTCTCGGAGACGCGCAGCCGGAAGGTCAGCGTCGGGCTCGCGGCGTAGCGCTCCGGACGGGCGTCGAAGCAGTCGAACACCAGCTCACCCATCGCCGTCCCCCTCCTGTCCTCCCGCCGGCTCGCCACGCTCGCGGAGCTGCCCGAAGAACGTGTCGATCTCCTGCCAGACCTCCTCGCCGCCCTCGAAGCCCCGCCAGTGCAGCCGCACCCGGCCGACCAGGCCGTAGCAGGCGTCGATGGGGGCGAGATAGCACTCGAAGCGCTGGCCCCGCTGGCGGAGCAGGAGCGCTTCGACGTCGGCTTCCAGCTCGGCGACGTCGGGGTTCGCCCGCAGCACGTCGTTCCAAGTCTCGAGCGGAAGCTCGGACTCCGTCGCCCCCGCGGGGCTCGGGTAGAAGGCCACGAAACGGCCCATGGTGGAGTTGCGGAAGAAGAACGCCAGCCCCACCGGGATCTGAAGCTCCTCCCACTGCGCCGCGGTCAGCCGGAACGAGGGGTCGTAGCGGTGGCGATCGGGCACCGCGCGGTAGTTGCCTCCGGCCGCCCCGTCGCTGGTGAAGAGCAGGTAGCAGGCCCGGCACGAGCACATCAGGCCCCGGCTCACCAGGTCGACGACGTGGGAGTGCTCCTCGGCCAGCGCCTCGCTGCACATCTCGCACCGCTCGCCCGGGGGTGGCGGCGGGCTGCGGTCCATCAGCCGCCGCAGGACCTCCGGCGTGCTCACGGTGCCACCTGTGCAGGCGTCGCGATCCTGGTCTGGCCGCCCCCGGTGAGCAGCGGCAGCGGGGCCAGGTGGGTCCCCGGCTCGTCGAGGCCGCGACCCGCCAGCCGTACGTCGTACCGGCCGTGGCAGGCGGGACAATCGAGGACTCCCCCGGCGAGACCGGCGCCCGACAGGGAGGCGCTGCAGGCCGGGCAGCCGTTCCGGTAGGCGTACAGCTCCCCGTCGGCGTTGCACACCACCACCGGTGTCCCTGCGATGTCGACCGAACGCAGCTCGCCCGGCCCGAGTCCGCCGATGTCTGGGAGAGCCGTCCACCGCCCCGCGCGCTCCCCGTCCGCGGTGGGCCGTTGCTGCAGCGACTCCAGCGGTACGAACGCAGGCTCGGGCCCCGTGGTGGGCCCCGTGATGGGCGCCGCGATGGGCCCCGTGGTGGGCGTCATGCCCTCGACCTCGACCCGCGTGACCTCCGGTGCGGCCTCCTCGATGGCACGCTCGATCGCGAGCCGGACCGTCACCGTCGACGACGGGCAGCCGTCGCAGCTGCCCTCCAGCCGCAGCGCGACGACACCGCCCTCGTCCACTCCGAGGAACTGCACCCCGCCCGCGTGGGAGCCGAGGTAGGGCCGCACCTTGTCCAGGGCGCGCTGGACCCGTTCGGTCACGTCCAGCGGATGCAGCCCGTGGACGACGAGCAGGCTGGCCACGAGTTCGTCATCGGCGAAGTGCTCCATCAACTGCTGCGCGTCCGCGGCCGCTGCCTCGACGATCTCGACCATCCGGCTGAGTCCACCCCCGTAGAGCTGAATCAGGAGCTGCGCGAGCTCCTCCGCCCGCTGCTTGACGCGCGGGTCGCCGGTCGCGGCGAGCTCGGTGAGCACGTCCTCGACCCGGGACCCAGCCTCCCGCAGGTTGGGCTCTTGCGTGATCGTGTTCGCCATCGTGTACCTCCCCCGGCCGCCCGGTGGCCAGGATCACCGGGCGCCGTCTGCTCGGTGGCCGACGTTGTGCGGTAGCTGCGCCGCCTCGAGTGCCCGCTGGACGAGCTCCCAGAGGGCGTGGTACGCGGTCGTCTGGGCCTCCTGGATGCGGTGCACCGACGCCGACGGGATGACGAAGAGATGGTCGAGGGCATCGAGCTCGGCCATCCGGCCGCCCTGGTAACCCGCCAACCCGACAGTCACCATGCCGATGCGGCTGGCCTCCTCGAATGCCCGGAGAACGTTTGCCGACCCACCACTGGTGGACAGGCCGAGCGCGAGGTCCCCCCGCCGCCCGAACGCGGCGAGCTGGCGCGCGAAGACGACGTCGAACCCGACGTCGTTGGACAACGCCGTGACCACGGCGACGTCGCTGGTCAGGCACGAAGCCGGCAACGGCCGGCCGTACGCCGGGTGCAGGAAGGTGGTCGCCACGTCCTGGGCATCCGTGCTTGATCCGCCGTTCCCGAACGCGAACAGCCGGCCCCCAGCCGCGAAGCTGGCGGCCATCGTGGTGGCGCACCGGGCCAGCGCCGCGGCCTGCTGTTCGATGACCCGCCGCCGGAGCTCGACGATCTCGGCCGCCTTCTCGGCCGTCGACCTGCGGGCCTCCTCGAGGACGGCACCGAGATCACGTCGCCCGTCGGAGTAGAGAAACGGATATAGCGCCTCGACACCCCCGGAGGGTGCCCCCTCGCCGGCAGCCATCAGATCCCCCCTGGGACCACGGCGATCGCCTCCTTGGCGTGCACCAGAACGGTGTCGCCCACACCGGCGTCGACGAGCGCGACGCTCACCTCTTCCTCGGACCCCCCGGTGTCGACCAGCGCCAGATCCCGGTCCAGCAGCCGTACGACGCGAACCGGAACCGCCTCGTCCGAACACGTCACGCAGACATCTGCGTGACACTCCGTGACCGGAACGCGGGTCGCGGAGTCACGGATAGACGGTGAGTCATGTGTCACCTGATCACCTGGGGCCCCAGAACCCCGGGCTGTTCGAAGAACACATGCACCAGTTCCCAGAGGATGTGGTAAGTGGTCACGTGGATCTCCTTGACCACGGCCGGGTCTGCCGAGCGAGCCACCACGGCGTGATCCACCGCGGGGCTGCTCGCGATGTCACCGCCGTCGCCGCCGACGAGGGCGACCGTCAGGAGTCCCAGCTCTCCCGCAACCTCGAGGCCACGGAGCACGTTCACGCAGCGGCCGTCGGACGACAGACCGAGGGCGATGTCGGACGGGGCTGCGAAGCGCCCGAGTTGATGGGCGAAGACCTCGCCGAACCCTTCACGGTTCGCGATCCCCGTGACCGTCGCCACGTCGCTGGTGAGCGCCATGGCGGGCAGCGCGCGCTTGCCGACGACCACGGGATGCACGAACTCGACGGCAACATGGTTGGAATCGGTGCTGCAACCGCCGTTGCCGAAGACGATCAGCTTGCCGCCTCTGTGGAAGCGCACAGCCATGTCGTAACACGCCCGGGCTATCCGCTCCGCGTCCTCGGCAAGCGCCCGCCCGGGACCCTCCCGCCGGCTGAGAGCTTCACCCGCAGCCTTGTGGGCAGCTGAGAGGGGGGTCATGAGATGGACCCTTCCGTACCCATGCCAGCACGCTACGCTTGCGGGTCGGGGTGTCAATCACGTGGAAAAGATCTCGAACGTAACAGATCGGATATTCCCCCAAATGCCGCCCGGTTGGGCTGGCTCGCTCCCCTCCCCTACGCCGAACGGATGACAATGGCCGGTGAACGGCCGCTACGCCGCCCTGACCTGGTGCTCAGCTCCGCCATCGCGGCCAGGTGGGGCATTCCGGTATTCGCACGGTAGAACGAGGAAATAGTCTGATCTCGACCGCCTCCGGAGAAATATCCCAGCGCATCTCACGACTCCGATCCACCACTCCCGGCCCAAGCACTCGATAAGCTAACTTCCGTGGCGGATTCCCGCGAATTCGAGGAGCTGACATCCGAGGAGTTGCACCGCCGCGCTGTCCGGCTCGCGGTGCACCGCCTGGATGCCGTCTTCCTGTGGCGCCTGCTCAGGGCGATCCCGGCCGCCGAGGCCGCGCGTGGGCACGTGGACAAGGCCGAGACCGACGTCTTCAGGCTGTCCGCCCTGGTCGGGGACCTGCTGCGGTCCGGTGAGGGCGAGCTGGCCGACGAGCTGCGCCCGCTCTACGTCGACTACCTGACGCAGCACGGACGTTAGCTCGCAGGAACGCGGCGCGGCCGGCCGCCTCAGCTCGTCGGGTCGGGCACGTTCGGCGCCGTCGCCAGCGGCTTGCCGGCGATCTGGAGCATCCGAGCGATGGTCGTGCCGGCGGTGTCCGCGGGCAGGTACTTGCCACCGATCACGAGGTGCGTCAGGTCTCCCGCGGCCTGACCCGAGGCGAGCCGTACCGGAGAGCCGGAGTCGCCCGGAGAGGCCGCACCGACCCAGGCGAAGGCATCGCTGCTTCCTGTGTCACCTCGGCCGCGGAACGCGACCACGCCGGCGCGAGGCGTTCCGCCGGTGCCGATGACCAGCCCGTGGCCCGCGTGCTCGACGATGTCGGTGACCTGTGGGTTACCAGCGGCCGTGGGCCCGCCGAAGTACGCCATCGACGGGTTGACGTGCTGCTCCATCGCAGGCCGCACGTCGATGAGCGAGAAGTCGTTGCCTACCCCGTTGTCGACGCTCTTCACCGTCGTGCCGATGTTCATCAGAACTCCGGGCGCGGCGATGATCGTGACCTCCTCGCCGACCTTGGAGCAGTGGCCCGCGGTGCCGATGTAAAAGTCGCCGGGACCACCGAAGACGAAGTTCAGCGTGCAACCCGCAGGCGAGATCATCCACGCACCCGGACGGATCCCGGTGAACGCGAGGCCACTGGCCTCGTACTCGGTGCCCTCGGGGATCGGGACCCCCTCGCCACGCTCGGCGGCCGCCAGCACCTTCTGGTGCAGCTCCGGGGTGTACCAGCCGGGCTGTGGCGCCTTCAGCTCGACGTAGCTCGACGATGCCGCGGAATCAGACTCGGCGTACGCCGCCGCCGCGGGGAACACCATCGCGAGCGCCGTAGCGAGCAATAACGGAACGCGGATCCTCATCTCTGCCCCTTCTCGACAGCCGACCGACGTGCCCCGAGTCCGGCCAACCTACTCGGCGGTAGAGACCAGGGCAAAGAAAGATCGGGTAACGGCTGACGTGATCGTGGCCCGTACCGCCCGAGACGTACCGGACGAGACCGCCGTCCGGGTTCAGTCGGCGACGATCTCACCGCAGGCGAGCGGCAGACTGGCCTCGGTCGAGTTGCTGTAGGCGCCATCGCCGTCGAGATCGTGACCGTGGATCACCATGGCCATGTCGTCGAGGTGACCCGCGATGTCCTCCGGCGACCCGGAGGGCACCGGCGACGGCAAGGCGAACGTTCGCTTGTACCTCACCTCGCCGTCCGCGTCGGCCATCGGCATGCGGGCGAGCGCCCCGCCACTGTCGGCGCTGACATCACCTTCCCTGGTGAACGACACCTGCACCGGCCCGTACCCGAGTTGCGTGGATGACACGTCGGCCGCCCCCTCGCCGACCGAAATCAGGCCATCCCCGTCGGTGTCCCACGCCAGCGAGTCGGGGCACTCGTTACGGGCCTGCGTCTCGCCGTGAATGTGCACCAGGTGGTTGAGACCCGGGGTGACGTCCTCGGCCCGGAACTTGACCGCAAGCTCCGTTCCGGTCAACTTGAGCTTGCTCTCCCCGGTGGCATGCGATCCGGCGTCCTTCGCCGGGTCGTGGGGTACGGGCATGAGCTCGGTCTCGAAGCGCTGTTCCTGTGGCTGATCCGCGCTGACCGTCGGAGCGGCCAGCGGCCCCGCCGCTAAAACAGCGCCGAGCAGCAGTGCTCGGCGTGACCACGACAACATGGCTCTCCCTCTCCCGACGCCGCGCCGGCCGCCCTGGGCACGGCCGGCGATCTCCCTACCGGACCACACGGGCGGCCGGGCTCAACGGTTCGATACCGCCCGCGACTTCCCGGCAGGACGGCCGGTATCGGCCACAGACACGATCCCGCCTGCGGCGGTCGAGGACTTGCTCACCGTCTAGCGCGTGGGTCTCGCCACGGACCGGGCGACCGAGACCGTCGGCCGTGCGTCGAGCGGTCTGGCCAGCGGATGCCGCCCGGCGGCCCGCTCGACGAGGCCGGTGCGCAGCACTTGGCGTACGTCCGAGGCGAGCACGCCCGCCCGACGATCTCCCTGCCCCCCGCGGAAGACCGGAGTACCCCGGCCAGGTCGTGGCGCAGCCGCGCCAGCTTGGCGCGTGCCCTCCGGGACAGCCCGATCCGGTCGTCGCTCACCACCACGAACTGGTAGGCGAGGGCAACGGTGTCGCACCGCAGGCAGTCCCGGTTGATCGCCCGCGCCTGGTTGACCGCGTCCACGGGGCCGACGGCCCGGCCCGCGAGCACGACCTGGAACGCGGCGGCCGCGGTGGTGAGGTCGCGCCCGGTGGAGCGGGCGAGGGCGGCGTTGCGCTCGAACGCCGGTACCCGGCTGGTACGCGCGACGCCCCAGGCGAGGTCCGTGACGCGGTCATCCACGCCTGCGTTGATCGCGATAGCGAGGTTGACCGGCCAGCCATTCCCGGCCGCTGCGGCTGGTGGCACGCCCAGTGCCCCGGGCACCAGGGCTGTCACGATCAGCACGACGCCCCAGCGCGGCGCGCGGCGCCAGCGCGGGGACTGCCTGGCTGGAACGAGCCTGCGCATGGTGCCTCCAGAGGCCGGTGGGACAGGGCCGTGCATTGGCGACCTTCGGTCAGGTCCGATCATGCGCCATCGGGTCGCCGCAGCGCCGCCACCGGATAGGCCGGTCGGAGGAAACTCTGTGTTTTAGGCCCGTCTAGTCGATCTGTGGAGGTTCTACCCCCGGCGATCATGGCGTTGACCCCGATGCTGGTCCGCGCATGCATGCCCCTCGTCGCAGAGGGGCAAGTTTGAGGGACTGGCGGTGGTGCCGGGTGAGGGTAGGTTTCTCGCCTCGGTCGAAGTGATCTGGGGGCAGATCATGCGTGAGATCCGGAGCGTGCCTGGTCACCTGGGCGGTAGCGGGGACGGGTGGCGCGGGCCGTCCCCACGTGGGGGGCGCAGACCCCGGCACTGGGTGCTGGTGACGGTGGTGGGTGCCGCCTTGCCTGGCACCGGGTTCCTCGCCGCGGGGCGGCGGGCGTGGGGTGTGCTCGTCCTCGGGGCGTTCCTGGGGGTGTTCGGGGCCGGCGCATGGCTGGTGGCGCGGGACCGCGAGCGGGTGCTGACCTGGTTGGTGATGCCGAACGCCCTCGCGGTGCTCGTCGTCGGCCTGGCGGCGATCACGCTGGTATGGATCGTCGTCATCTCGTTGACGTACGCGATGGTCCGCCCACCCGCGGCGTCCTGGGGACAGCGCCTGGTCGGCGGGGGCCTGGTGTCGGTGCTCTGCGCGGTCGTGGTCGCTCCGCTGGCGTTGGCGGCCCAGTACGCGCACGTCAGTCGCGGACTGGTCGACGCGATCTTCGCGCCGCCCGCGGCCGGGCAACCCGCCGAGCAGGGGGCGGACCCGTGGGGCGGGCGGGGTCAGGTCAACTTCCTGCTGCTGGGTGGCGACGGTGGGCCGGGCCGGATCGGGATCCGTACGGACACGGTGATCGCCGCGAGTGTGGACGTGCACTCCGGTGCCACCGTGATGTTCAGCCTGCCGCGCAACCTCGAGTCGCTGCCGTTTCCCGAGGGCAGCCCGCTGCACGAGGCGTACCCGCAGGGTTTCGACGGCCCCGGCTCGGAGGCGAACTACCTACTGAACGCGGTGTATCGGGTCGTACCGATGGAGCATCCCGAGATCCTGGCCGACAGTGCGGACCCGGGCGTCGAGGCACTCAAGCTCGGCGTCGGCGAGGCTCTCGGGCTGCACATCGACCACTACGCGCTGGTCAACCTGGAGGGGTTCGTCGAGCTCCTCGACGCCATCGGGGGCATCACGGTCAACGTGAACCAGCCGGTGCCCATCGGCGGCCAGCCCGGGCAGCCGCCGGAGGACTGGATCGAACCCGGACCGGACAAGCACCTCGAGGGTGAGCTCGCCCTGTGGTACGCCCGGGGCCGCTACGGGTCGAGCGACTACGACCGGATGGCGCGCCAGCGCTGCACCATCAAGGCGATCGTCGACCAGGCGGATCCCTTCACCGTGCTGCGCAGCTACAACGGCGTTGCCGCGTCCGCCAAGAAGATGGTCTCAACGGACGTCCCGCAGCACCTGCTGCCGGACCTCGTCAACCTGGTGTTCAAGGTCAGGGACAGCAAGGTACGCAACATCGTCTTCGACGACACGATCATCGATCCCGCTGATCCCAGCTACGACCACATCAGGGAGTTCACGCAGGAAGCCCTTCAACCGGCACCGGCATCACCCTCGCCGGCCCGCCGGAGCGCCGGCGGGGATGCCGGCCCGGCGGGGGGGAGCGAGGGTCCAGTCCAGGGACTGGATGACGCCTGCGCCTACCAGCCCGACCAGTAGAGCAGCCGGGCCAGGACAAGCCCCGCGCCCGGTCCGGTCCCGGCGCGCCGACGTCACGGTCAACCGCAGGGAGCCGCCGGCGCCGAGGCGGGCGCGATGGCCGACGCGTCATCGGAAGAACCACCCAGGGGGAACCTCTGGCCGATCGGGCTCAGTTGCCGGGCGCGCAGGGCGGCTGGGTGCAGGCCCACGACCCGGATCCCGCCCCCCAGGGTGGCCGCCTGCCGGTTTGTCGACAGCAGCACCGCGACCCCGGTCGTGCCGCAACAGGTCATCGCGGACAGGTCGAGCGTGATCCTGCGGTACCCCATCCGCAGGAGGCCCTGCAGGCGGTGCAGCAGGGACACGGCGTTGCCCAGATCGAGCACCCCGGAAACGTCGAGCAGGATCCGGTTGCCGTGCCTTTCGGTGACCTTGACGCGGAGGACCCCTGGCATGGGCCCCCTCCCTCCCCGGCGGGCGCCGATCTTGGCCGCTTGTCGCCGGCCAGCACAAACGATGGCGGGACTCAGCTTTCCACGCCTAACGGCCCAGACTCTGACACAAGGTCACTCATTCGACTGACGAAATCTCGCCCTTTTGCCCGTTTTTTGTTATCTGTGATTGCTCTCACGGCCCACACACAGCAGAGGGCGGCCTCGTCACGGCGGCGCCGCGGCACCGAAACGGCAGGCCCTACCGGTCGAATGCGGATCGGCCCCGGCCGGCTCAGGCGACGTAGGTCAGGGCTGGGGTGGGCGTGGAGTCCGCTCGGGAGCTCAGTCATATCTCCGGGGGAGCGTCACCCCTTCGGGCGACGTAAGGCAGGCACCCCGCGCCACGTTGGCCACCTATGTGACCCTTATAGGCGTAAGTGCACGATGTCGCATATGGAAGCTGCGGGCGCCAGGCCCGGCCGGCGCGCGGCTTGCTCTGGACGCCACGGCGGGCACGCCCGAGATGTCCGGAGGCCGCCGGAGACGATCGTGGAGCGTGCCCACCGTGGCGTGCAATCGGCCCGAACCGGAGTTTCGGCGCCAGGCCTCTTGCAGGTTACATCGTGCACCGGCGGTCCTGCTCACGTTCGAACGCTTCCACGCCTACCCCTGGAAGAGTGAGACGCCCAGGGCGAACACGCTGAGAGCGAGGGTCCCCGCGAGCCGACCTACCACCACTGAACCGATGAGGAACAACCCGTCTCGTCGAGACTGACGTGCAGGCGCGTGGTGGTGCCGAGCTGGTCGGTGTGCCGTTGAACCAGGTCACAGAGGTGGTTGACCAGCAGGAGGCCTCGCCCCTGTCGTGGTCCGGCGGGGGCGGGATGCGCCCGGCCAGCGGGTCTGTGATGTGGCACCAGCGGGGGTTCGCCGACGGCACGCGCGGCATGGATGAACCTCGGAGCACCGGTCAGGAACTGGTCGGCATCGTGGTAGAACAGCGCCTCGTGAACGAACGGAGCCGCCGGAGGCGCTGCACGGGTCGAGACACTCATAGCACGGCTACGGCTGCTGCGCCGGCGGTCAGCCGGGCGGTCCAGCCTCAGCTCCCCCGAGTGGTAGATGGTCCGCCAACCAACTGTGCATCTCCCCAGCCGCACGCCTGGTGAAACCCGGAACTCCGCGCTAAGGCGTGGGCTCACGCGCGTCGTAGCGGGCGAACCTGGGTTGGACGACGGCCAGCAGGATCACCGCCACCACACACGCCAGACCGCCGGCGATCGCGGCCATGGCCTCGGTGCTCAGCTGGGCCACCGTGCCGACCAGCAGGTCTCCGAGCCGCGGGCCGCCGGCGACCACGACGACGAAGATGCCCTGCAGCCGTCCGCGCATCGAGTCGGGGGTGGCCGCCTGCAGGATCGTCATCCGGAACACCGCGCTCACCGCGTCCGCCGCGCCCGCCAGCGCCATGCAGCCCAGCGCGGGCCACAGCGTCCAGTGCGCGGCCCCGCCCGGTCCCGGTCCGGGTGACAGCGCGACAACCACCCCGAACCCGGTGACGGCGACCCCCCAATTGACCACCGACACCAGAACCGCGAAACCTTGGTGGTGCACCTGGCCGAGCGGACCGGATAACACACCCGCGAGCACGGAGCCGGCGGCGATCCCCGCGGCGAGGATGCCGACCGTGGTGGCGCCACCGCCGATGATCGCGGCACCGACGGCCGGGAACAGCACGCGGGGCAGGGCCAGCACCATCGCGGCCATGTCGACGAGGAAGGTCATCCGCAGGTTGGGCCGGGTGCCGAGGTAGCGCAGCCCCTCGAGCACGGACGCGAGCCCGGCGCGGCGCACCTCCCCCTCGGGCGGCAGCGGAGGCAGCGCGACGAACGTGGTGAGGGCAACCGCCAGGAGCACGACCTCCACGGTGTACGCGCCGCCGTACCCCCACCACCCGACCAGCAGCCCGGCGAGCAGCGGCCCAGCCGTCATGCCGATGCTGAACGACAGGGTCGACAGGGCGTTCGCTGCGGGCAACAGGTGCGCCGGGAGCAACCTCGGGACGATCGAGCTGCGCGTCGGGGTGTTCACCGCGAAGAAGCCGTTCTGCGCGGCGACGAGGGCGTAGAGCAGCCACACGTTGCCGATCTCGAGCCAGGCCTGGGTGGCGATCGCCATCGCGACGACCAGCAGGCCGCTGGAGGTCGTGATGACGACGCGGCGGCGGTCGTTGGCGTCGACGATCGACCCGCCGTACAGGCCGAGGGTGATCAGCGGGACCACGGCGAACAGGCCCACCAGGCCGACGTTGAACGTCGACCGCGTGAGGTCGTACACCTGCAGTCCCACAGCCACGGTCGTCAGCTGGGTGCCGACCCCCGACAGCGAGACGCCCAGCCACATCCGGCGGTAGGGGAGGCTGACCCTGAGCGGGGTCAGGTCGGCGAGCAGGGACACCCACACATCCTCGCGGACCGGTACGGCGACTCGTCCCCGGGCCGATGAGCGCCGGTGAGCAGGGCGTTGTCGTCGCACCCGCCGTCAGGCCGTTGCTCCACACATCGATGCGGCGGAGTCCTGCGCGCGCAGGGCCTCCGCCGCTGACGCCTCAGCTCGCGAGTGGCTTGCCGGTTTCCAGCAGCGTCTTCATGTCGCTGAGCACTTCGCTCCACCCGCCGCCGGCGCGTTCGACCTCGCCGGCGACCTGCGCCGCGGTGTTCGGTGCGCCGTCGAGGTCGTGGGTCACCGTGAGCTTGGTGACACCGCCGTCCCCCTCCTTGATCTCCCACGTCAGGCGGGACGTGCTTCAGGTCCGGCCGCGTGGGCGGCTCGATCTCACTGATCACCTGGAAAGAACGGCGGGGCATGGAGTCGACCGTAGGGCAACAAGGCAGGGACCCCATGAGCCGTGCACCACCCGTGCCCAAGGGCTGCTCAACGCTGTCGTCGGGACCGGCGATGTACCCGTCGAGTGATGTCGACAGCGCCCCCCACGTGGGCGCGAATGCATGAGGTGAACGTCTCGCGTGGGGCATGATGTGCGAGTGCGCGGACGATCGCAAGCCCAGTGGTGGGGCGCGGTACTTGACGCGCCCGACGCACGGGCGCTCGCTGCGTTCTATGCGCGGCTGCTCGGGTGGACGATTGCCAAGGACGAGCCTGGCTGGGCTGCCGTCGCGCCGCCCGACGGTGTGGCGTACCTGGGCTTCCAGACGTCGCCGGAGTACGTCCGTCCGGTCTGGCCAGCCGCCGACGGGAGCCAGCAGATGATGATGCACATCGACATAGAGGTGGACGACCTGGACGCTGCGGTCGCGGATGCAATCGAGGTGGGTGCGACGCTCGCGGCCTATCAGCCCCAAGACAACGTCCGGGTTTTGCTCGATCCGGCCGGGCACCCGTTCTGCCTCTACCTTGGCGCGTAGTCATCGACCGCGAATAGCCGTGAGCGCCAGGTCAACGTCGTCGTCGCCGCCTCCCGCGGCCGATCTTGTCGCCACGTTTCAGCGAGTGCGAAGAGCGAAGCCACGAGTTTAAGCACGGCGTAGGGCGTGAAGAAGCCGAGCAGGTCATGAGCACCTGCTCGGCGGGCTCGGGGGGACTCACGGGCGGCCAGGCTCGGTGCGGCTGGGCGTGTTCCTCATCGGCCGGGCGTTCTACCGTGGGTGATGCCCGGAAGCCGGGCTGTCGAGACTCTGGGAAACGTCGACCCGATCGGGTGCCGTCCAGCCGCGAGTTACCGATAGTCGTTGAGGTTTGCGCGGAGTCCGGGCTCGCGGATCTGCTCGATGTATCGCCAGACGTCGGGCTGCGAGCCGTCGAGATCGGTGAACCCAAATTCGAGTGCAACTTGACCGGAGCTGACCGATCTCTGGTTCCATCGGGTCCCAATGTGATTAACTTTAGGTTGGGACGGGCAGGGCCCAGAAGATGATTTTCGTTCGCGGGGTGCGGGGTGCCCGGTCGCCGGGTTTTTTGGTGCGGAAGCGTCCGCCGGGTCGTTTCTGGGCGCGG